>JAZRPT010000155.1:0-18496 GCA_045649385.1 Faecalimonas sp.
GATTTCAGCGATGCAGCACAACTGACAGATGATTTCAACGGCCCATGGAAGAGAAATGGCGAAAACGCCCAAGAGGGTGAAGGAAAAGATTTTGCGGTAGAAGATGGATATCTATATGGAGCCGCATCTACAACAAGCGATGTTCGTAGAGTTGTACTGAAGAAGAAGTATGACGTAAAAACGGCGTCAGTAAATGTTATTCCAGTGGATGATGTATATTATGGTGGTATCATGCTGGGCGTTACAGGAGAAAAGAGCGGAGGATCGATGGCTAATCCATCTATCATGGTTGAGGTGGATGACTCAAGTAAAACAGAAGCAAAATGTATGTTGCGAGTGAGAGGATATGCATTAAACACAAGCAATAACAAGATAGAGGAAACTACAATATCACAGATTAATATGACTAAAGATTTATCTTTAGGTAATGAAGCACAAGCGGTGAATTTGAAGGTTGAGATATCGGGAACGAATCTTGTGATAACAGTTACACCACCTTCTGGTGAAATTACACCTTACCAATGCACGGTGGATATTACCAAAGATAAAGACAGCAAAGAGACAGTCTTTAACAGCGAAAGTCTGCAAGGCAAGGTTGGACTGGTTGCACGAGCAACTGCTACAAAATTGGATAATTTCTATTTTGATTATGATTTGTCGGACACTGCAAAGCTGACAATAGGCGGAGTTAACGATTCCACAATTACAGTGCCAGAAAATCGTTCTTTACAGACAGGGTTCGTTAACGGTGACGGTAGTAAATACATACTTGGTTGGACCATGACGACTAAGAGAGGTGAGGAAGTAGTTGCAGAGAATGTAAGTGTCGACACATATTATGGCGCAAGCTGTGGAAATCTGACATATACATATGAAGCCAATGTTGTTGACCCAGCAATGTTAGCAGTGTGTTCGCAGGAAGGTGCATCTAAAAAAGGAGAAGGATATTATGATGTTCGCTTTATGGCTACTCTAAATGATTTTGATTATAAAGATTATGAATGTGCAGGGTTTGTATTGTCAAAATCAGAAAAAGATGCTACAGCTATGACAGCTAATGCAGAAGGTTGTTTAACAGTAGAGACAACTAAATTATATACAGGGTTATATGCAGACGAAACACTTATCAGTCCGGCAGACCTAGCGACATATCAGGGTAGCAACGATTATTCCAAGTACTTTATTGCACATGCAATTACTGGAATTCCGAATAATTCAACCATTTACACACGTGCATATGTGAAATTAGCAGGTGGAGAGATTGTCTATGGTGACATTCAGAAGGTAGCTGTGCCGTACACAGCTCAATAGGAGGTTTTCGAGATGATAAAGAGAAGATATGAAGAGCCTACGGTAGAAGTTATATTATTTGAAGGTACAGGTAACATTGTCACATGGTCAAATGGAAATCCAGACAATTTAGAAGAAACACCATGGGATGAGTGGTAAATATTATGAAAAGAAGAAAATATTGTTTTGTAATTATATGTGTATGCCTGTTGATGTTCACACTTTCTGCTTGCGGAGGCAATAAACAAGATGCGAAAAGCAGTGCAGAAGAGAAAGAGGAACTTCCTGTTGTTGAGAATGGCGTGGACGATGAGGATATTGAGAGACCAAGTGCGAGTATGGAGCAACATAGTGCGAGTCAAGACAATAGCAAGGAAACAGCGAAAGATGAAACCCTATCAGATACCTATGAGGAACTAGTTTCGGGAGAGGTGTCTGAGGGTACCGATTCAAAAAAAGAGGATAATGAAAAGGATAATTCCGAGAGCAATGTTTCTGATGAAGAGAAATCAGATTTCGAGATTTCTAAGGATACAGAAACAAAGTATGGAAAAATTCATGAGTAAAAGGAGTGTTGGAGAATGGAAATAAGAATGCAGGCATCTCCGAGAGATGTCAAAAATTATACAACGGATCGTCTGAGAGAAGAATTTTTAATTCAAAATATGTTTATGGAAGATAATATCAAGATGTTATACAGCCATGCTGACCGAATTATTGTCGGTTCTGCTACGCCGGTTGAACAGAAACTCAAACTGGAGGCTGGAAGTGAACTTCGGGCAGAGTACTTTTTACAACGTCGCGAGATGGGTGTGATTAATATTGGCGGTACCGGAAGCATCATGATAGATGGAAAAACATATCAGGTGGGACATAAGGAAGGAATGTACATAGGAAGAGGTGCAAAAGAAATTGTATTTGTCAGCGAAAACTGTGATAACCCGGCAAAATTCTATTTTAATTCCACACCTGCACATAAGGAATATCCGACTGTATTGATTCGTCCTGAAGGAAATGAAGAACCAGGTGTGATTATTATAAAACCGGAAAACAAAGTGGAACTGGGAAGTTTAGAGGAATCTAATCATCGTACAATTTGCAAATACATATTGCCGGGACAAGTAGAAAGCTGTCAGCTTGTAATGGGTATGACGAGCCTAGTACCTGGAAGTGTATGGAATACCATGCCGTGTCATACTCATGACCGCCGCATGGAGGTGTATTTGTATTTTGAACTGCCAGAGGATGCTTTTGTCATGCATTATATGGGAGAAGCACAGGAAACAAGACATATTGTGGTAAGAAATGAAGAGGCTGTGATTTCACCAAGTTGGTCAATTCATGCAGGTAGCGGTTCGCGTAATTACACATTTATCTGGGGGATGGCAGGAGAAAATCAAGATTTTTCCGATATGGATGGAATCGAAAATAAGGAACTGCGTTAGAAAGCAGATGATGGACTATGTAATGCAATAAGGAGGATGAGCGAAAAGTATGAAACGGAAAAAAACGAATGATATGGGTGCAGCTTTTTCGGCGGGGATACCACTGATTGGATTTGCAATATTTGGGCTGATACCGTTGGTTCTTTCTATTTATCTGAGTTTTCATGAACTGCACGTTATTGATTTTTCGGAATTGAAATGGGTAGGACTTAACAATTTTAAATATGTATTTGCTGACGAGAACGGTAGATTTTATGCCAATTGGCTTACAACATTGATATTTACGCTTAATGTACCTTTAGGAATTGCATCAGGATTATATGTAGCGACTTTATTGAACAGAACGCAGGTGGCAAAACGTTTTTTTCGTTCCCTGTTTTTTGTTCCATATGTGTGTTCTGTCGTGGTAATTTCTCTTACTTTCAAAATTCTTTTTCGAAACGATGCAGGTGTTATGAACAACTTGCTGTCAACCTTAGGATTTGAAGATGTGGAGTGGCTCACTAGCACACCAATGATGTTCATGATTGTGGTCATTATTATGGTGGTATGGAAAGGGCTTGGCTATACTGTCGTGTTGTATCAGGCAGCACTTGCTAATGTGGATGAAAGTTACTATGAGGCGGCGAAGATTGATGGAGCCACGTCATTTCAGATTTTTTGGAAAATTACATGGCCGGCTATTACACCGACTACCAGTTATCTTGTAACTACGAAATTGATTGGAGCCTTTCAGGCGATGGCAGAATTGTATATTTTGATTCAAGGGAAGGGAGTTGTTGTTCCGACTTGGTCAGGCGGCAAGTCTTATGTAAATGACACAGTAGTATCTTATATTTACGAAGCAATTTTCGAGAGACCTTTGATGGAAGGTTTTGGAATTGGTTCGGCAGCTGGATGGATTTTGGCAATTGTGGTATTGCTTCTTACCTGGATCAATATGAAACTGCAGAAAAGGTGGGTGTGCTATGACTTCTAGTATCGTGTTTTGGAAATATTATAAGATTGCATATGGGTTCTTAAAGCCATTGATTAGACTGGCGATTATTGTGGATGCTATTTTGTGTTGTTTTCCATCGTCAGGAGAAGGAAATGCTCGAACGATTGCAATTGCACTTTTGGTAGCTCTTCTGGTAATCATGCTGCTTTTGGATTGTATTGACAAGAGAAAACGAACCTTGGATCAAAATTATCGGATGTGCTCACCTAAAATACTTCGGAAATTAGATCCGGAAACGACGGTTCCATTGTTGGCATTATCGGTTCTTGTGGCAGTGCCTTTCTATATTTTGCTGATTAGTTCGGTAAAAACTTATAGAGAAGCGGCGAATTTGACATTTACTTGGTGGCCACAGGAAGGAATTGATCTAGGTGGTTATTTGGAAGTGTTTGAACTTGGAAGTGTCTGGGGTGTGTCGATAGGAACTGCATTGATTAATTCATTTGTCTATGCCATCATTCCTACGGTACTGGGTGTGTTTATGGCTTCCATTGCGGCTTATTCCTTTGCAAAGTTACGCTTTAAACATAGTGCAACAATGTACTTTGCATTGATTATGACTATGATGATGCCGGAATGTGTGACTATGACAACGTCTTATTTGTTATATGATCTTGTGGGATGGACTGGCGGTCCTTTGCCTCTTGTTATACCGGGTTGTTTTGGAGGAGCTGCAACTGTGCTGTTCCTAAGGGAATATTATATGGGAATTCCGGACGGACTGTTGGAGGCGGCCCAAATTGATGGGGCGGGCAAATGGAAGCGTTATTTGCTTATTGCACTTCCTATGGCGAAACCGGCATTGATGGCACAATTTGTATTGCAATTTATTACTCGATATAACAACTTTCTGACACCATTGATATATCTGGATGACCCAAAGGCTTATACAATTCAAATACTTTTGAATTTTCTAATAGGATCATCCATAGATACGCGTCAAATTGCTGCAGCAGGTATGTGTACTGTGATACCAATGCTGCTGTTGTACGTTATATTTCAAAAGAAAATACTTAGTGGGATATCCATGTCCAGTGGTTTAAAAGGATAAATAAAAAAGAAAAGAGGAGAAAATCAAATGAAACGTCTAAAAAGAATTATGGCTATTGTTTTAGCAGGAATTATGGTAGCTTCACTCATTGGTTGCGCAGGAAACGGGCAGTCCAACTCAGGTGAAAGCAAGGAAGTGAAATTTTTATATGGTGGAACTTCGGAACTTATGGCAATATATGCAGCTTTAATTGATGAATATAATGCTACAGAAGGAAAAGAACAAGGAATTACTGTAAAGGGAGTTCCAAAAGGAACGGATTTGGAAGGTATCTTAGCACAGCAACTTTCTGGAAATTCAGGAGCAGACGTGGTAGCTCTGTCAGATATGTATTTTAAAAAATTCACACCGTATTTTATGGAATTGACAGACAAGATTGACCAGTCGGTATTAGATGGCATTTATGAAAATACAGCAATGAGATATTTTTATGATAGTGAAGCCAACACATCAAATGAGGATGATCCTTTGTATGGTGTACCAATTTACAATGATGCGCAAGTACTTTACTATAACAAGACTGCACTGAAAAACAATGGAGTCATTTGTATCAGTGTTGCAGAAGAAGATTTGGAGGCTTTCAATGCAGGTGGAAAAGATGCTAACGGGAAGACAAAGGCAGATTATGGTATTGAAAACGTTACAGTTTTGAATAAGGGCTTTTATCGAAGTCAATCTCCTTTTGTTCAACAAAAGGGAAAAGTGGATGGTACAGGTTGGAAGGCGCTTGCCAATGGAGAAGTTGCGATTTTTAATGATCAAATCGCAATGAATTGGGACGAGATGGAAGATTTGGCAATGATTAATACAGCTTCTCACAATAGTAAATCTGTGACAACTTATGGCTATTATACACAGTGGTGGTTCGACATGGGATGGTCTGTTGGTGGTGACTGTGTCGAAGATGTTAGTGGTAACGGTGACTGGGTATTTACACTGGCCACAGATATGAACAACTATCAGGTAAATTCTGGAAAAACATATACGGGAAAATATACTGGTACAGTTTACGAAGAGGGTGACTTCTTGAAAGTGACAGATATTATTGCAGCAGAGGCAGGAGATACCATTGGTTACAGTACCGACAAAGGAACTACATATTATTATACTGTCAATGGAGCTAAGGCAGGTGCTCGTGACCTCAGTAATGAGGTGGCGAACGGAACCTTGACTGAGTTCCCAACGATTTTGGATGCATTTAGTCGTTTTGCTTATCAAGCGGGCAAGGGTGGAATAAATGTCGCACCTTATCCAGGTGAATTCTCAGCGACCAGTTCTGTTTCTTATTTCATTTCAGGAAAGGTTGCAATGTTGGTTGAGCGTGTTTCTTATTTGGAAAGTGTAGAAAAACTGATGTCAGACGAATGGGGAATCGCACCTTTGGTTCAATATAAGGAGTATACGGATCCTAAGAATCCTAACTGTGATACAGTATCCAAGGAAGGAAACGTTGCAGTATGTTCTTATGGGTATGGTCTGGCGGTCAATGCTAAGACGAAAGCCACGGATGCATCTGTTGCTTTCCTCACATGGGTTGCTACTGACGGACAGGCGTTCTTGGCAGAGAATGGATATGCATCTTACCGTTACGAGGATGAAAAAACTATGTTGAGCAAATTACCTTACAAAAATGCCGGAGTTGTTGTTCGTTCGTTAGAATATGGTAAACCTAATGACCACTGGTATATGCCGGATAATGATTGGATTGACATTTGGGCATCACCTTTAAATAAACAGGTGCGTTATGGTACATTAGCATTTAGTGACTATATTTATCAATACATTGATGAGACAAATGAAAAACTAAAAACTTATTAGAAAGAAATATTCACAGGAGATTGATGAAATGAACAAAGAGTTGTTAGATTGCAGGATAACAGAAGTAAAATCAGGAATAGTACATGGCTCATATCCTAGATTGATTGGGAAAAATGGTAAACGTGGTGAGCATGGTTATGGTAGCAATACTAGTGTCGTGATACTCAAGACAGAAAATGGTCATACCGGATGGGGGATTGGTGTGGCTGACAGAACCTTAAAACTATGGCTGGAAGGCAGTAGAGTAAGTGATGTATTTCAGCCTGAGATAGGAGTGTTATCGCCGGCTCTGAGTGCTGCTGATATGGCACTTCATGATTTGGCAGGTAAGATTTTAGGGATTCCAGTTACCAAAATGATTAATCCGGATAGTGGAATGAAGGCAGCATGTTATGATGGGGCAATTTACTTAAGTGATTTACCGGGAAAAGATGATATTGGTCTAGAAGTAATCTTAAAAGATTGTAGAGACGATGTCAAACTTGGGTTGAAAGACTTTAAGGTAAAAATTGGTCGTGGAAAGAACTGGATGGAAAAGGAAGCTGGACTGAAACGAGATGTAGATATTATTCGAAGCATACGAAAAGAATTTCCGCAGGCAAAAATTATGGTGGATGCCAATGATTCCATGGATCTGCAGACAGCAATTGCATTTATGGAGCAGGTAAAGGATTGTGATATCTATTGGTTTGAAGAACCGTTTGCGGAAAATTATGAGGAATGCAAGATCTTCAAGGAGTATCTGAAAAAGGAAAGTCCTCAGACTCTTTTGGCTGATGGAGAATTTCAGTATGATAAAAACCTGGTAGTGGATATGGCAAATCAGGGAATTTTAGATGTCTTATTAATGGATCCGGAATCTTATGGCTTTACAGAATGGAGAAAGTTAGTAAAGCAATGTGTTGGGACTTCTATAAAGTGCTCACCACATGGCTGGGGAACCAGTATGAAATCCATGATTTGCGCACACCTTGCTGCAGCATATCCTGACGTATGCCCTACAGTAGAATGGGCACCAGACGTTTTGGACGGAGTGGATGTTTCGGGTTACGAACTGAAAAATGGAATTTTAACAATTCCGGACAAACCAGGTTTTGGTATGGAGTTAGAATGGGCGATTCCTAGAGAAATTTACAACCCATATTAAGAGGTGAAAGATTGATGAAAAGAAGCACAAGAAACATTTTTGCATGTATATTGGTTATTCTGCTGTCAGCGTTACTACTCGTTTCTTGCAAGGGTATTGGCAAAAAAAAGATTCTAGAAGACACCGAAATACCGACGGTTGAAGGAGAATATGTTTCTGTCAGGGATTATATGGTGCCAGAGGTGACTTTGGATGGTGTCATGGACGAAGAAGAATGGCAGAATGCATCAGAACAGTCTTATGGTGAGATTGGGACGGCACCAACCAATGTAAAGGTTTTTGCCGGAGAGGCTGGAATTTATATCGGAGCAGAGATTGAAGATGATGAATTGATTGCAAGATATTCGCGTACGACATACAATTCTTGTTTTACTGTTGTACTATTTGCATCAGGAACTACAACTTATGCTACTGACGAGCAAGCGATTGCTATCAACATTGATGCTGACGGAAATATTCTGATGAAACGAGGAAAAGATTCCGGAAAATGGGGTGATATAGAACTTGGTAAATTGACGACATATCCGGGAGATGATATTCCTACTTATTTTGAATATGGTGTAGCAGTTGATGGTAAAGTTGATGATGACAAAAAAGATGAAGGATATAGTGTGGAACTTCTTATCAACTATAATACGCTGGAATTGATAGGTGGAACGGATAAGCAAGATTATGGCATGTATTTTGAAACAGTTTATTTTGCAGGTGAAGCCAGAAAATTGGTAAGAAGTGATATCTGTGGTTTGTACCAAGATAATGGCAAGTTGGAGAAACGTCGAAAAATCAATTATGCTACCTACAGCATTGATGGATTAGATAACGATGCAATTTGGAAGAAACGCAACAAGTATGAATATGAGACTAACAGTAACTATACGGTAAGCAACTATATTGCAAAGGAAGGACTCTATTTGTACTTCGAGGTTAAGGATGATAAGGTATGCGCAGATGGAAACTCGATTAGTCAGAATGACAGTCTGGAAATCTATTTGGATGTCAAAAATAACGGAGGAAAAACACCTCAAGAAGATGATGTACAAATTCGGACGGATGTTACCGGAGGCGTTCAGGTCATGTTTGGAAACGGAAAGATCTGGAAAGGTTCATCGACTTATGATGATATTATATCTGTAACACGGATTATAAACGGGAAGTTGAATGGGACGGCTGAAGGATATGCATTAGAAATGTTTATTCCATGGAAAGACTTGAATGTCACTTCGCAACCTTCTGATATGAAAGTGTATTTCGGTGCAAGAGACTGGGATGGAATTGTGAAAGAAGATGGTTCCAGAACAAGACCTTGGTATGGAACAGGAAAAAGTGCATCTATACCAAATGACTGGATGTTGATGACGAAAGATTTTATCAAGGGAAGAGTACCTGTTTCTGAAATTGTACTAGATGGTATATTTGATGATGATTTATGGAAAAATGCGAATGCGCATCTGGCATTTGGAGGTACAGTACGAGTTCTTTGGACTTGGACAGATTTCGGTTGCTATTTTGCCATGGATGTAACAGACGATAATGTTGTTACTGAAGGCAAACGTGCCACCCAGAATTCTAGTGTTGAGATATACCTTGATTACAAAGGAGATGGCAGAACACTCAGTGATGATAATCGAGCCATTACTGTGGATGCTTTGGGAAATCTAATCGTAAAAACAGGTGCTAATGGAAAAAGTTATGAGGATTCTAGTGCAGTTGTTAAGCGAGGAGCAACTCTAACAAAAACCGGATATGCGGTGGAAATTTATGTGCCATGGGAGGAATTTCTTGGTAAAAAGCCTTCAAACATGAGAATTGCTTTTGGCAACCGCGTGTTCTTAGCTGGAAAGAAGTCGTCTAACTGGCTGAATGATGGTTATTGTAAAGATGTCAAACAGCCAGATATGTATGCTGTTTTTACCGAGACAAGTATCGGACAGTAGAAACAGCATATGGAGAAGCAAGGAGGATGTAAATGAAAGTTAAGAAATATAGTAAAAAGATAGTGTCGGTGATTTCTGGGTTTGTTTTTGCCTTCACATTCTTGGCTGGATGTGGACAAAGCTTTAACATTCGAGGAGGAGCCGTTGACTTTTCCGATCCTTTAGACAAGGACGAGATAGCTTATGAGTTTGCTGAAACAGAAACATATACAAATCATCTAAAAATTGAACAAGACATGGGAGATTTAGAGCCTACGGATAACAGTTTGGCAATTGGTGACCCATTTGTTTTACGACATGATGGAATGTATTACATGTATCCTAGTTCGTCTGGTGGAACTGAGGAAGAAAGAGGAATTAGAGTCTTTGTTTCGGAGGATTTGGTAAATTGGACTTATAAGGGTTTTGCGGCTGAAGGATATGCGGCTACATACGGTTGGGCACCGGAAGTCATTTATTACAATGGGAAATTTTATATGGTAACGGGACCAAAGGGAACATCACATTATGTTTTAACTAGTGATAGCCCATTGGGACCATTTGCTCCAATTACTGAAGACCTTGGAAGGGGGATTGACGGCTCGTTGTGGGTCGATGATGACGGGCAAATGTACCTCTTATACGCACCGGAATATAACAGTGGTATACAAGGTATCGCAAAGTTTGATCCTGAAACCGGAACAGTTGGGAAAGAGGCAGACTTGCTTACATATTTAGGAGGACAATTCTGCGAAGCACCATCTTTCTTCCGAAGAAATGGCGTTTTGTTTCTGACTTATAATGGTCAGACTACCATGAGTGAAGGTTACCGGGGGGGCTATTCCTATAACTTAACTAATAATCCGATGGATATGCTTACAATTCCCGAGAATAACCTTTTAACTCTAAATGCCAGTGGCGGTGGTTACTATGCAGCTGGATTAACAGGAAATGTAATGGGACCTAATCTTGATTCGTGGTATGCCTCATATCATATTGTGACCAATCTTACTAATCCATTTTGGAGAGAAATGTGTATTGACCAGGTGGTGACTAACGGAGCACAGGCAATGATGAATGGTGTGAGTTATACACCAGTATCGATGCCGGAACGTCCGGATTTTGAGACAAGAGATGCGAAGGATGGATTCCTGAGCGAGGACAATACAGAGGGAAATTACACGATTGAATACAATGCGACACCGACAGGAAAGGGCATATTGAAGTTTTTATTTGCTTATACGGATGCGAAGAATCATGTAGCGGTTCAATGGGATTTGACAGAAGGCATACTGAACATCGTAAAGATGAAGAATGGAAAAGAGACAGAACTTGGAAGCGCAGATATCTCTATGCTTTCGACAGACGTGTTACATACGATTCGTGTAGAAAAGGGTGCGGACAGTATGCTGGTGTACATCGATGGTATGAACAAACTGGAAGTGCCTGTGGATGGAATCGGTTCAGGTAAGATTGGTGTGAGTGGAGATGCTAAATATTCTTATATCGCATTTTCAAATTACGTTTTTGGAACCAGCGATTTTGAAACGCTCAAGAATGTTCCTACTTCTTTTTCGGCGGTGCATTATCTGAAGGGTGAAAACCGAGGTTGGTCTATTCAGAATGCAGAAGTTAAAGAAGGCGGTATTCGCCAGAATGAAAAAGAAAACACGAATTACAACGAAGATGATGCTTCATACTCTCTGATACTTGACAAATCGGGAGATTGGGTAAAGTATGCATTATGCGTGTCTGAGGAGTCTTATTATGGTCTCGCCGGAACGGTGACTGCTTCTTCTGTCGGAGCTCAGATACAGGTGATTGTGGATTCGTCTGATATTTATACTTTTACGGTACCGGAGACGGGTACGGATTATTCAACTTATGTGAAAGTTATGTTGGGGCAGATTCCATTGACAGCAGGCAAGCACACCATGAAGATTCGTTTGGTAAGTGGCTATTTTGAGGCACAGACCTTTGAACTAAAGCAGACAAATCCGATTGCGGTAGACTATGAAGATGCACTATCTGAAATCAGACGTGATTTATATTCCTATGAGGGAACTTGGGCAATTGAAGATGATACGCATGTGGCAACAGGGCAATCTTCTAGCTATCCGGCATATGTGTGCGTTGGAGATACGTTGACTGATTTTACTCTTGAGGTAGAAGCGGCGGTGAAAGACTTACTAAGTGATGGTTATGGTGGGATACGTTTCCACGTCACAGAACTTTGTCCTTCACGTAAAAGTGAAAATGTATATGCTTTTCAGGGGTATTATCTCACCATTAATGGGTCACAGTTGCAACTGATGCGATGTAATTATGATGAACTTATTTTAGATACAGTTGCAGTAGATTTTAACCAGGATGAATATCACAAGTTTAAAATCACCATGGAGAACAATCACATTCAGGTATATTTGGATGATGCGAAGGAAGCAATTATTGATGTCTATGATTACAATGCATTCCTGACTGGACAGGTTGTTTTAACCGCACAAGGTATGGAAATAGGATTTAAGAATCTGAAGATTACAAACAGATAGGAGGGATCGTGAATATGAGAAAAAAATGGAAGAGACCTTTAGCGTTTCTGTTAGCATTGACTCTGATTTTTTCCGGAGTTCAGTTCATGTCCACGCGAGTGCAGGCAGATTCGTCTACAGATACAAAGACGGATTTGTCATCTGCTAAAACTGTGATAAATACATGGGACTTTAATGAAAATGCTCAATTGACTGATGACTTCATGCTGTATAAAAGAAATGGTGATGGAGTGAATTTCGCAACAAGTGATGGTAAACTAAGTGCAGTTGCATCCTCTAATAGTGATTGCCGAAAAGCAGTATTGAACACAAAGTATACTGTTAAGGAAACTTCCGTAGATATTTATCCTGTGGACGGTGTGTATTACGGCGGTATTATGTTAGGCGTTACGGGAAAAGTAGGAGGAGGAACAACGGCTAATCCTTCAATTATGGTTTCCGTAGAAGATTCCAATGTAAGTGATAACAACTATAAGCTGAGAGTATACGGATATATTAATTCGAAGGAATATAAAATATTAGATATGAGCAATCGTTCTTTCCTTTATTCTGATAATGCAGCTCAGACTGTGAATTTGAAGGTGGAGATATCAGAGTCAACGCTTAAGATCACACTTACGTTGCTTTCCGATACGGCTTCCGCAGTGAATGCAGGAACCTACCAATGTGAGGTAGACATTGCTGCATATCAGGATGGAAACGGAAGTACGATCTTTAGCACAGGCAGCTTGGAAGGAAAGGTTGGGCTGTTTGCCCGTGCAAATGCGACTTGCTTTGATAATTTTAATGTAGTTTCATATGCGACACATGTCACGGAAAGAGTGTATGATTTTGCGGATTCTGATGAATTTAGCAATGATTTTGCGTTATATAAGAGAAATAATGATGGAGTGAATTTCACAACAAGTGCCGGATCTCTTTACGCGGCCTCGTCTTCGACAAGCGACTGCCGAAAAGCAGTACTGAATACGGAGTATGATATGGATGCGGCTTCCGTAGATATTTATCCTGTGGATGGAGTGTATAATGGTGGTATTATGTTGGGTATTACTGGGAAAGTAGGAGGAGGAACAACGGCGAATCCTTCCATCATGGTTTTCGTAGAAGATTCCAACATAGATAATAACAGCTATAAGCTGAAGGTATACGGATACCTTGATAAGAAAGAACATAAAATATTAGATTTGAACAAATCTTCCCTATTGTATTCTGATCATGCGGCGCAGCCAGTGAATTTGAAAGCAGAGATATCAGAGTCAACGCTTAAGATCACACTTACGTTGCTTTCCGATACGGCTTCGGCAGTAAATGAAGGAACTTACCAATGTGAGGTAGACATTGCTACATATCGGGATCAAAGCGGAAATACGATCTTTAGCAAAAACAGTCTGGAAGGAAAGGTTGGTCTGTTTGCGCGTGCGGTTGCCACAAAATTTGATAATTTTGCTTTGTTCCAAGAAATGACGGTATATGATTTCGAAGATTCCAAGGAATTTAGTAATGCGTTTTCTCTGTATAAGAGAAACACGGATGGCAATCATTTTACGATAAGTGATGACGGCATTCTTACAGCAGAACAATCTACCACTAGTGATTGCAGGAAAGCAATTCTCAATGCATTGTACGATGTAGAACAATTGTCAGTTGATATTTATCCGGTAGAGGGTAAGTACTATGGTGGTATTATGCTGGGCGTAAACAAAAATGACAACTTGACTTATGGTGGAGGTGTCATGTCAAATCCTTCTGTGATGGTGATGGTACAGGATACCGGAGCAGGGGGAAATGCGATTACATTGCGAGTGAATGTTTACGGCGATAATGATAGTGACGGAAAGATTGACGATGTACAAATTTCATCAAAAAATTATGGCGGTTCGAGTGACAAAACACTATACAAAAGCAAATCCGCACAAGCAGTACGTTTGACTGTACAGGTAGATGGTACAAAGCTTGTAATGCGATTGAGTCTGCTGGCAAACGACCATATTTATGTGGAAGAACAGGTAGATATTACATCGGATATCAATGGTGCGAGCACAACCTTTGACAGCACGACATTGGAAGGCAAGGTTGGAGTGGTAGCAAGAGATTACGCCACCAATTTTGATGATTTTGCCATTAAAGGAGTGGTTAGTGAAGAGGTTGACCGTGCAGAAGAACCGGAGGTAGAGGGTATCACAACTGCATATACATTTGAAGATGCAAAAGAGATGATGGATTTTGATTTTTATCGTTCTACGACAACAGGAGGCTTTTCGTTGAATGATGGCAGACTGACAGTGAACACAGGCAAGACAGAGGGCGAATACAAAGCAATTTTAAGAGGAGAAGGTCGTGTGTATCAGAAGGTTTCAATCGATATTTACCCTGATGAAAATGGACTAATTTATTCGGGCATCTATTTAGGAGCTTCTAATGTGGGAGCAGGATGGGGGTCTATCGATGGAGTTAATATTCTGCTACAGTCGGATAGTGCAGATGAAGATAAGAAAAATCAGCTGACAGTCAATGTGGGTGATTATCCGGATTGGAAAGTTCTTAAAAAAGTTAATGAAAACCTTTTTGTTGACGGAGTAAAAGAACCAGTGAGATTGACGGTGTATATTGTTGGTCAGGAGTTAATCATTAGTGTATCTGTACTTAGTGATTTGTCTAGATATACACAGTTTATATATCAGTATGAGGGAAATTATGATTTGACACAGGGCACAGTTGGTATTCGTAGCAGAAACGCAAATAACAGTTTTGATAACTTTACCGTAGTGTATCAACAGTCCGATTTAGTCAGCCCTGAAACAGATAGCGAAAACAACACACCTGTTTTTGTAAGTCCGGCTACGGGGGATTATACGATGTTATTATTCTGTCCGTTAGTTATGTCTGTATCTTTGGCAACGATGATTTGGGCATGGAATAAAAGAAGAAATAATAGTTGCAATTAATATAAGAATGGAGAATGAAAATATGAATGTACATGGATTTCGCGCGCCTGCAGTGCCACTTATCACACATGATCCTTTTTTTAGTCTTTGGAGCCATGCGGATGAGTTGACAGGGGATTCTACTCGTCACTGGACAGGTGCACGACAATATATGTTTGGCGTTATCGTCTGGGATGGAGTAATTTATGAGTTTATGGGAAAGGTGGGAGCCACGGATGACAGGTATTTTGCCGGTTATGAAAAACTAGTCCAGACCAGCTGCGAAATACGACCTATGACAACAATCTATCGCTTTTCTCATGCAAAATTTGATATGGAGCTTGTATTCACCAGCCCACTTTTGTTAAATGACCTAGAAATTATGTCAAGACCAGTATCTTATGTGGATTATCGAATCATACCGAAGGATTGTGAAGAACATGAGGCGGTGATACAGTTTGGATTTTCAGGAGAATTCTGTGTAAATGAGACAACTCAGAAGGTGCATGTGGAACTGACAAACAATGCCATTTGCTTCTCTAGTGGAACAGAGCACATGTTGAAACAATGTGGAGATGATCACCGTATTGAGTGGGGCACGCTCCACGTTGTAGCACCGGATTACGTGCAGGAAAGTATGAGTCTGCGTTCCTATCATCAGCAGCTTACTTCATTGTATGGAGATAGGTTGCAACCGGTCAATATTATGCATATGCAGGGACCGCATCGAGAGTGTAAGGGACCGGATGCTTATCAGGCGTATGAGTGGACAACGGTGCATCCGCACTATCCAACAATTTTGGTGAAGAAGACCTTTACGGTGAAGAACGAGGCTGTCAGTGGTAGTTTGACATTGGCTTATGACGATGTGAAGTCCCTGCAATATTTTGGAGAAAATATCGAAGCTTACTGGAGAAAGGATGGTATTTCCTTTAGTCAAATGCTACAGGCTGCTCTTAGTGACAAGGGAGAGATTCTGGCAAAGGTGGCCGCCTTTGAAGAACAATTGTTGGAGCAAGCGAATCAGATTTCGCCGAAGTATGCGGATATTGTGTCTTTGGCGTATCGTCAGACTATTGCGGGGCATAAGTTGACATGGCATAAAGGAGAGTTACAGTTTGTTTCTAAGGAGAATTATTCTAACGGTTGTGCTGCAACAGTGGACGTTACATATCCATCTATTCCACTCTTCCTACTGTATGAACCGAAACTGGTGGAGGGTATGTTGAATCCAATTTTCCACTTATTGGAACAGGGTATGTGGGAATACGACTTTGCACCTCATGATGCAGGGACTTATCCACGAGTGAATGGACAGTTTTATGGTTTTAGTTTTAGACATAGGAAGAATCGTCCAAATCCTAAGGATTCGCAGATGCCTGTGGAGGAGTGCGGAAATATGTTATTGTGCGTGGCAGGATTGTGCTTTGCTGAGAAAGATATGACGTATTTTGAGAAACACCGTGCCGTATTGAAGAAGTGGGCAGACTATTTGGTTTGTGCCGGATTTGATCCGAATAATCAACTTTGTACGGATGATTTTGCAGGCTTTTTGGCTCATAATTGTAACTTGTCTGTGAAGGCTATCTGCGCGCTTGGAGCTTATGCGAAACTTTTAGAGCATACAGAGAGTTCGGATGCCGCCTTCTATCGTAAAAAAGCAGAGGAATTTGCTGCTGAGTGGGAAAAGGCAGCCTTTGATGGAGACCATTACCGTCTGGCTTTTGATCGGCCGGGGAGCTGGAGTTTGAAGTATAACATGGTGTGGGATAAACTGCTGAATCTGAACCTTTTTTCACAGAAAGTTTATAATTTGGAGCTTGCGTGGTACAAAAAACAGATGCATAAGTACGGAATTCCACTAGATGGACGTATGGATGGCACAAAGACCGATTGGGAAATGTGGTCTACGGTCCTTTTCGATGACAAAGAATACACAGATATGGTCGTGGATAGCATGTGGTCATTTTTGTGTGACACACCGGAGCGTATACCTTTTTCCGATTTGATTTTCACCTCAAAGCCATATGTGAGAGAGTTTACTGCAAGGACGGTGCAGGGAGGACTTTTCATTAATATGTTGCAACGAAACAAACCAATATATTGATAATTAAAAACGGAGGAAAAGAATATGTCTTTTGAAATGAAAAATTTTTCCCTTGAAGGGAAAGTAGCTTTAATTACGGGTGCATCTTACGGCATCGGTTTTGCTATTGCAGAATCCTATGCTGCAGCGGGTGCAACGATTTGTTTTAACGACCTTAACCAGGAATTGGTTGACAAGGGTATTGCTGCCTACAAGGAAAAGGGCATTGTTGCTCATGGTTATGTATGTAATGTATGTGATGAGGACGCAGTAAATAGTATGATCGCTACGATTGAAAAAGAAGTTGGTGTAATTGATATCCTGGTAAATAATGCTGGTATTATAAAGAGAATTCCAATGTGCGAAATGACTGCCGAACAATTCCGTCAAGTAATTGATGTGGATTTGAATGCGCCGTTTATTGTGGCGAAGGCTGTAATTCCTTCCATGATAAAGAAAGGACATGGAAAGATTATTAACATCTGTTCTATGATGTCAGAGCTTGGGCGCGAAACTGTATCTGCTTATGCAGCAGCTAAGGGTGGATTAAAAATGTTGACGAGAAATATCTGCTCTGAGTACGGAAAATACAATATTCAATGTAATGGTATCGGACCTGGTTATATTGCAACACCACAGACAGCACCACTTCGTGAATTGCAGGAAGATGGAAGCAGACATCCGTTTGACCAGTTTATTATCGCAAAGACTCCGGCAGAGAGATGGGGCGATACAGCGGATTTACAAGGACCAGCAGTGTTCCTTGCTTCTGACGCATCAAATTTCGTAAACGGACATGTGCTATATGTGGATGGCGGTATCTTGGCATATATTGGAAAACAACCATAGAGAAAAGAGAGATATAATAAATGAGCGTATTAACATTAAAAGTAATCAATCGAAATGGGGAAATCATCTGCGAGGCAACAGGTGAAGGCTTTGTGGATTTGGTTTGTAAAAGAAAATATGAAGAAGGCGATTATATTCTGTTAGAAACGTCTGAGAAGGATATACATATCAATGTGCAGTTTGATGATGCACTTGGGAAATCACTGGTATATATGAAAGACAATCTGTGTTATCAGATACCGTTTGCAGAGAAACGCCTAAATCGTTCGCCGAAGATATTTTCAGGAGAATTGCATTATCTGTATGCCGAAGAAGCAGCGGAGACAGAAGTTTACGCCTATCGTAATCTGGCATTAAATCCGAACGACCAACATTGTGAGGTTGCATGTTATCCGCATGCGACTGCAAATGTGGAAACAAGAGG
>JAZRPT010000156.1:0-5890 GCA_045649385.1 Faecalimonas sp.
TACCAATCAATATATGGAATATATCCGTGCCATGCAGGAAAAAGACTTAAACATTATGAGTGAATTTTTATTGATGGCGGCTACACTTCTGGATATAAAGTGCAGGATGCTTCTTCCGGCTGAGGTAAATGAAGATGGCGAGGAAGAAGACCCAAGAGCAGAACTTGTAGAACAGTTATTGCAGTACAAAATGTACAAATTTATGTCCTACGAACTGAAAGACAGACAGATGGACGGCGCACTTTTAATGTACAAAGATCCGACTATTCCGGATGAGGTGAAAGCATATGAGCCACCGGTTGATTTGGATGCGCTATTTGATGGTGTGACTTTGGCACAGTTAAATAATATTTTTAAAGATATTATGAAACGCCAAGTGGATAAAATAAATCCTGTGGGCAGTGCGTTTGGCAAGATTGAAAAAGAAGAAGTAACGGTTGAGGATAAGTTGGAATATTTAAATACCTACATCACATCACATAAGAAATTCAGTTTTCGCGATTTGATGCAAAAGCAAAAATCCAAGACACAGCTTGTGGTAACTTTTTTGGCGATTTTAGAAATGATGAAGATGGGTAAAATCTGGGTAGAACAAGAGAAGACATTTGATGATATTGTAATTACATCAAAAGTATAGATGAGGTGCAAAAGTGGAAATTAAAAAGTTTGAGAGTATTATTGAGGCGATTTTATTTACAATGGGAGATTCTGTGGAAGCTAGCAGAATTGCAAAGGTAATAGAACAGGATACTTCAACAACCAAGAAAATTATTCGCAACATGATGATGCGATATGAGGAGGAAGACCGAGGGATCCGCATTTTGGAGTTAGAAGATTCTTACCAAATGTGTACGAAAAAAGAAATGTACGAATATCTGATTCAGATTGCGAAACAACCGAAACGTTATCATTTAACAGACGTCGTGTTGGAAACATTATCTATCATAGCATACAAACAGCCGGTAACAAGATTAGAGATTGAAAAAATCAGAGGAGTCAAATCTGACCATGCGGTAAATAAACTGATTGAGTATGATTTAATTACTGAGGTAGGTAGAATGGATGCTCCGGGACGTCCAATTTTATTCGGTACAACAGAAGAGTTCCTGCGTCGTTTTAGTGTGCAGTCAGTTGATGAACTTCCAAAGATTGCACCGGAAAAGATGGAGGATTTTAAAGCCGAAGTGGAAGATGAAATGCAGTTGAAATTGGATTTAGAATAGCATGTGAAAACTACATAAAGCATATAATGTCAGAAACGGATGATATGAGGAAATCATATGAAACGCTTTCTGGCATTTTTTTTATCTTTTATACTGATATGTGGATTTACAGTACAAGCAGAGGAGGTACAGGAGCCTACTGGTTTATATGCGCAGGGTGCTGTTCTTATGGATGCAGATAGTGGGCGGGTTTTGTTTGATAAAAATGGAGAAGAAGTTCTGGCAAATGCAAGTACCACAAAAATTATGACCTGTATACTTGCATTAGAGGAAGGAAAGTTAGAGGATGTAGTAACTGCGTCAGAAAATTCGGTTTTGCAGCCAAGAGTGCATTTGGGAATGAAAGAGGGGGAGCAGTTTATCTTAAGAGATTTATTGTATTCCTTGATGTTGGAATCGCATAATGATTCGGCAGTTGCAATAGCAGAGCATATAGCGGGAACAACAGAAGAATTTGCAAAAAAAATGAATGAAAAAGCAAAGAAAATTGGATGCAGGAATACATATTTTATTACACCAAACGGACTTGATGCAGTAGATGAGAAGGGGAGCCATTCAACAACAGCCACGGACCTTGCAAAGATTATGAGTTATTGCATTATGGAGTCCGAACAAAGAGATATGTTTATCACAATTACCGGCACACCAAATTACAGTTTTTCTAATGTGGCAGGCACACGAAATTTTAGTTGTTCAAATCACAATTCTTTTCTGACTATGATGGAGGGAGCATTCTCCGGAAAAACCGGATTTACGGGAAAGGCAGGATATTGCTATGTTGGAGCACTGGAAAGAGACGGAAGAACCTTTGTGGTAGCCCTTCTTGCATGTGGATGGCCGAATAATAAGAACTATAAATGGAGTGATACCAGAAAACTGATGGAATATGGGGTGGAAAATTATACGTATCGAAATGTTTTTGAAGAACCACAAGTTTTGAATGTTAAAGTAGAAAATGGTGTTCCGAATAAGGGGCATATATTTGATGAAGCATATACAGGGTTATGTATAGAGTCTGATGAGAATGAGGAATTAAAAGTTCTGCTGAGGACAGATGAAACTGTAGAGGTAGAATATAATCTTCCAAATGAGTTAGAGGCACCAATTTCATATGGAAAAAAAGTTGGTTCAGTGTCATATTATTTGAATGGTGTTAAAATAAAAGAATATTCTATTGTAGCTAATTCAAGTGTTCAAAGAAAAGATTTATCATGGTATTTTCAACAATTAGCAAAAATGTATTTTAAACAAGCATACTAGGGCAATATTATATTGCCCTAGTATATAGTTCAAGCCATTTTCGCTCGTCATTATTGAGATAAGGTGAAACAGTATCAAATACTAGCTTGTGATATTTGTTTAGCTGTGCTTTTTCATCATCTCGAAGAAGGGAAGCATCAATTGCATCTAAGTCAAATGGAACATAGGTAAGAACTTCAAAGTGCATGAATTGACCATACTCATTATTAAGCCCTTTTCTTACAAGTAATTCGTTTTCTAAACGAATTCCGTGGGAACCTTCAATATAAAGTCCTGGTTCATCTGTCACAATCATGCCGTTTTCTAGCGTTCGGGCAGTGGCTTCTGCCTTCTGCCAACTGATGCTGGCAGATGCTTCATGAATACTAAGCAAGTAGCCAACACCGTGTCCGGTTCCGTGCTTGTAGTCCACATGATTGTTCCACAAATACTGTCTTGCAAGAATATCTACATTTTGTCCGGTACAACCATGTAAGAATTTTGCCTTTGCCAATGCTAAATTTCCACGAAGTACGTTGGTATAATCCGACTTTAATTCATTGCTGATTTCACCGATTGCAAAGGTACGGGTGATGTCTGTGGACCCCTCCATATAGTTTGCGCCAGTATCCATAAGAAATAACCCGCCTTCAGTAAGTTCAATATTCGTTTCTAAAGAGGAAGAATAGTGAACGATTGCTCCGTGTGGACCAAAGGCGCTGATAGGTGCAAAACTTGGCCACAGGTAGTTTTCCTGCTGAGAACGGAAATGCTCCAATTTGTCAGAGGCATCAAGTTCAGTGATTATTTCCTTGCCAATGGTATTTTTGAGCCAATACATAAACTTTGTTTGAGCGATAGCATCCTTGATGTGGGCTTTTTTAATGTTTTCTATTTCCACATCATTCTTAACAGCCTTCATAAGAATGCATGGATTCAGTTTTTCTACCTGTTTAACATTTTCAGGTATACTGTTATATAATGCATAGTTTAATCTGTCTGGATCAAGTAACACCACTTCATCAGAAGAAAGATTTTTGGTAAATGCATATATATCATTGTAAGGATGCAAAAGGATGTTATTGTGTGCAAAATCACGTTTGATTTCATCTGATAATTTTGCATCATTGATAAATAAATGCACACAGTCATGCGTTATAACAGCATAGCAGAGTACAACCGGTGTATAAGCGATATCACTTCCACGCATGTTTAATAACCATGCAATATCATCTAAGGTGATTAAAAGGTGTGCAGTTGCTTTTGCTTTCTTCATTTCTTCACGAAGACGTTCTAGCTTGCTTGTGGTTGATTCACCTGTGTAAGCCTCGTCTAGTAGAAAAACGGAATTTTCTGACATGGCAGGACGATTGTTCCAAATCATGTCAATCAAGTCGAAATCAGCCACGTTTTGAACGTTCTTGTATGCAAATCTTTCTGCATATTCCTTTCCTTTTGACATGGAAATGACACGGCCATCAAATCCGAGCACGCCGCTTTGAGGTAGAACAGCATCTAAATATTCTTCCAATGTAGGCACATCTGGATTTCCCATCTTAAATAATTTGACGCCACTTCCGGAAAGCTCATTTTCTGCTTGAATAAAATAGCGACCATCCGTCCACAGACCTGCTTCTGATTGGGTAATAACTGCAGTGCCGGCAGAACCGGTAAATCCGGTGATATATTCCCTTGCCTTAAAATAATCACCCACATATTCGCTTTGGTGATTATCTGATGAAGGTACGATATATACATCTATATTTTTTTCTTTCATTAACTGCCGGAGGGCAGCAATACGTTCTTGAATTGTCATAACAGATTATCCTTTCATTTGATTTCCCATACAGTATACCACAATAAAAATATATTGCAAAATTTTACGCAGATTTTACAAAAATTCGACACAAAAATGTTTGCCTTAATTTGACAGTTGCATTATAATAGAAAATGGCTGAAAATTTTTTATTAAATATAAATGGAGGGCTTGAGTTATGAGCAATGCAACATCTAACAACCTTGCAAGTACAAGAATTGCCGCTTTACTTGACGAGGGTAGCTTTGTTGAAATCGGTGGTGCTATTACAGCAAGAACAACAGATTTTAACATGCAGCAAAAAGAGACTCCGGCAGACGGTGTTATTACCGGCTATGGAGTGATTGATGGCAACTTAGTGTATGTTTATAGCCAGGATGCAACTGTTTTAAAAGGTTCCATCGGCGAAATGCATGCGAAAAAGATTGCTAACATCTATGATATGGCAATGAAAATGGGAGCGCCTGTTATTGGTTTTGTTGACTGTGCAGGATTAAGACTTCAAGAAGCAACCGATGCATTGAATGCATTTGGTAGTGTTTACTGCAAACAAGCAATGGCATCTGGTGTAATACCACAAATCACAGCAGTGTTTGGAAAATGCGGTGGTGGACTTGCAGTAGCATCTGCAATGACAGATTTCACATTTATGGAAGGAAAGAATGGTAAGTTATTCTTAAATTCTCCAAACGCAATTGAAGGAAATGAGATTTCAAAATGTGATACATCCTCAGCTGCATTCCAAAGTGAAAAGGCAGGATTGGTTGATGTAGTTGGTACAGAAGCGGATATCATGGAAGAAATTCGTGCATTAGTAAGCATCTTGCCGGCAAACAACGAAGATGATGCTTCTTATGATGAATGTTTGGATGATTTAAATCGTGCTTGTGAAGGAATCGAAAATGCAGCAGATGATACAGCATTAGTTGCAGCTATGATTTCTGACGATAACATGTTCTTTGAAACAAAAAGAGCATATGCAAAAGACATGGTAACAGGATTCATTCGTTTGAATGGAATGACTGTTGGTGTGGTTGCAAACCGTTCGAAAGTATATGATGAAGAAGGAAATGTAGCAGAAGAATTTGATGGCACACTTTCAGTGGCTGGTTGCAAAAAAGCTTCTGATTTTGTGGAATTCTGTGATGCATTTAATATTCCGGTAGTTACATTTACGAATGTAACAGGATTTAAAGCTTGCCAATGTGCTGAAAAGTCATTAGCAAGAGAAATAGCAAAATTAACATATGCATTTGCGAATGCAACAGTTCCAAAAGTAAACGTAGTAATCGGTAAAGCTTATGGAAGTGCATACATTACAATGAACAGCAAAGCCATCGGAGCAGATATGGTATACGCATGGCCGAATTCCGAAATTGGTATGATGGATGCTGGTTTAGCAGCTAAAATTATGTACGCAGATTCTGATGCTGCAACAATCAATGAAAAAGCTGCAGAGTATAAAGAATTACAGTCTAGTCCAATGGCAGCAGCTAGACGTGGTTATGTAGATACAATCATTGCACCTGCAGATACAAGAAAATATTTAATCGGTGCATTTGAAATGTTATTTACAAAGAGAGAAGAACGCCCGGCAAAGAAACACGGAACA
>JAZRPT010000157.1:0-2494 GCA_045649385.1 Faecalimonas sp.
TCAACTTTTTTCATAGCTGTTTTAACTCTTGATTTGATTGCTTTATTTCTAGCAGCCTTTGTTTCGTTAACTAAAATTCTTTTCTTTGCTGATTTAATGTTAGCCAATGTGAACACCTCCATTAGTAAGATATTGTTTCCATATTTCGTGTTCGATAGACCAAGACACGGAACGATCTACCGATACATACTTGTACATTTTAAGATAATAAAACTTAAATGTCAATACATATTTCCATTTTTTTTGCTAAAAATAGAGATTAGTGGAAGAAAGTTGCGGAGGGAGAAATTATGCTTGGAAGTTACAATATTCATACCGATTTGGCGTTAGAGGATAAGGAAAGGTACGAGTCTGATGACGTAGAGATTTCAGGAGTAAGTGTGGAGGAATTTTTTGATGAGGAGTATGAAATTCGTGTGACTGAGGTGAAGATTCTGACGGAGAACGGGGCAAAAGCAATGAGAAAACCTATCGGAACCTATATCACGATGGAAATGGACAATCTGGTTCAGGCAGAGGAAGATTACAACAAAGAAATCGCAAGAAAACTGGCAAAGTATGTGGGAAACATGGTGAATCTTGAGAAAGAAGATTATACTGCTTTGGTTGTGGGGCTTGGCAATCGAGAGGTGACACCGGATGCCCTTGGACCTCATACGGTGGAATGCTTAAATGTAACAAGGCATATCGTCAAAGAGTATGGGAAGTATGCAATGGGAGAAGAACCCTGCCAAATGGTGAGCGCGATTGCACCTGGTGTTATGGCGCAAACTGGTATGGAGACTTATGAGATTATCAAAGGCATTGTAGATACAGTGGGACCAGATGTGGTGTTTGTGGTTGATGCATTGGCAGCAAGAAATACGAAGCGTTTGAATCGGACCATTCAGATTGCAGATACTGGCATTCATCCTGGTTCAGGCGTAGGAAATCATCGAAACGAAATTAGCAAGGAAACACTAGGGATTCCGGTTATTGCAATTGGAGTTCCTACGGTAGTAGACGCAGCTACCATCGTTCGTGATACTATGGAAAATCTAGTCTCAAGCTTAGATAATGATGATAAGTATGAAATGATACAAGATTTGATTGCGCCACATTTGTATGGCATGTTTGTCACACCAAAGGATATTGATGAATCTATTGACCGAATGGGGGAGACCATTGCGGAAGGGTTGAACTTGCTATTTACACAAGGTGTTTAGGTCTAACTGTTTATTCAAAAGCATATTTTTGAATATAGGACGTGAAGAGGAGTTAGACATTTGAAATACAAGGTACTGATTTTTGTTTTATGCGGCATGCTTTTGTTAGGAAAAATTCATACGTTGCGGGAATATGCGGAAAAAATATGTTATCCAACGTTATATTATTCTGTTAAGGGACAAACAGATAATGATTGGAATGACAGGTTGTTAAAAAGTATCTTACCGCTTTATGACTATATGAGTGAAAATACACCGCCTGCCGCAGAGGTAGAGGATTCTTTTACTTATGAAATGATTCTCGCGCAACAGGAAAATGATGAATATACCATGAGTGAAGATATAGAAACAGTGACCCAGGAAACAAGTCCGGAGCAGACCGTACAAAACACGCAAGTCGCGGAGGTTTCCCTTGATAAGTTAAGGGATTTTAATTATTTGTTGAGTAATTACTACACCTTGGATAGCACGACTACAATCAGTAGTGACCAACTGAATGTGGATGATTTGCTCAGTCGAAATATGCAGATTGATCATCATAAAAATGGACCGAAAATCTTGATTTTTCACACCCATTCACAAGAGGCGTTCAAGGATTCTACTGCAGGCGACAGTAATACAAGTATTGTAGGAATGGGTAGATATTTATCAGAACTATTAAATGCCAAGGGGATAGAAACCTTACATCATGATGGCGTGTACGATTTGATTAACGGGAAGTTAGACCGAAGTAAAGCCTATCAAATGTCGGAAGCGGGTGTGAAAGAGATTCTCAATCAAAATCCAAGCATTGAGGTAGTCATTGATTTGCATCGAGACGGAGTACCGGAAACCACACATTTGGTGACTGAAATTAATGGGAAACAGACGGGAAAAATCATGTTCTTCAATGGATTGAGCCGAACAAAAAAGAATGGAAATATAGAATATTTACCAAATCCGTATATTCAGGACAATTTGTCCTTTTCGTTCCAGATGCAGTTAGCTGCAGAAAAGTTATATCCGGGACTAACAAGACGAATTTATCTAAAGGGATACCGATACAGCCTGCATATGATGCCAAAATCTTTGCTGATTGAGGCGGGAGCACAAAATAATACGGTAGAAGAAATGAAAAATTCGATGGAATTACTTGCAAATATACTAGCAGAAGTGTTACTATAAAATGTATGAGAGTGTGTCCGAACACACTATATGTTGTAAAAGAGAGGTTTTAGAACGAATGGCAAAGAAAAATACATATGATGCGGACAGTATTGCGGTACTGGAAGGTTTAGAGGCGGTACGAA
>JAZRPT010000158.1:0-5117 GCA_045649385.1 Faecalimonas sp.
ATTACGGCAATCACTTCATCCGCAATAATAATCTCTCCGCGATTATTCTCTAATTGTATTGTATAATCATTCTTTACTTCTTTTCCCATAACTCAAAACCTCCTAGTTTGGTTTACTACTTCTCTTATTATAGCAAATTTATGACTGTTTGCAAACAGAAACTTTCACTAGTTTATGAGCGACCAAATTCGGATAAGATTAATCCTTCGTTTCTCTCCAAAGTCATTCGAACACTCCAACTATTGACAAACAATAAGAGTGGTCTGTCTTTCAAGTCCTTAATCTTCTTCATGTCAGAAGTTCCGACTAATTTATCCAGATTAATATCTTCATTTTCAATCCAGCGAATATGTTCATACGGAAGGGCTTCTAATTTAATGTCTACATTATATTCATTTTCCAAACGGTATTTTAGTACGTCAAACTGAAGAACACCTACAACACCTACGATAATTTCTTCCATTCCGGTGTTGTACTCCTGGAAAATCTGAATGGCACCTTCCTGCGCAATCTGATTAATTCCCTTGATGAACTGTTTACGTTTCATGGTATCCATCTGTCGCACTCTTGCAAAATGTTCCGGCGCAAAGGTTGGAATCCCTTCGTATGCAAACTTATTTGGAGATGTGGTAAGTGTATCTCCAATTGAGAAGATACCCGGATCAAAGATACCGATTACGTCTCCTGCATACGCTTTTTCAATCATCTTTCTTTCACTTGCCATCATCTGCTGTGCCTGAGAAAGTCTCACTTTTTTCCCGCCTTGCATATGGAACACATCCATACCGGCGTCAAATTCTCCGGAACATATTCTCATAAATGCAATTCGGTCACGATGAGCCTTGTTCATATTTGCCTGAATCTTGAACACAAACGCTGAAAAGTCTTTCTCCTCCATCGGGTCAATAATGCCTTGGTCTGACATTCTCGGAAGGGGTGATGAAGTCATATTTAAGAAATGCTGTAAAAATGTCTCCACACCAAAATTTGTAAGAGCGGAACCGAAAAATACGGGCGACAACTCACCTTTGCTTACCAAATCCAAATCAAAGTCTGCACTTGCTCCATCCAACAACTCGATTTCCTCTAAAAGCTGTTCTTTTTGTGCCTCGCTTATTAATGTATCCACTTCTGGGTCGCTTAATGCAATTTTTCTTACTTCTCCCATCTTCGTACCTTTTTGAGTATCTGAGAAAAGTTCAATTTCCTGATGTTCGCGGTCAAATACGCCTCGGAATTCCTTTCCACAGCCAATCGGCCAGTTGATTGGATAAGTTGCAATGCCCAATTCCTTTTCAATATCGTCTAACAATTCAAAAGTATCTCTCGCTTCACGGTCCATTTTATTAATAAACGTAAAAATCGGAATATGACGCATCACACATACCTTAAACAACTTTCTCGTCTGTGCTTCTACACCTTTTGAAGCACCGATAACCATTACCGCCGAATCTGCCGCCATAAGCGTCCGGTATGTATCTTCCGAGAAATCCTGATGCCCAGGTGTATCCAGAATGTTGATACAATATCCATCATAATTAAATTGAAGAACGGAAGACGTAACAGAGATACCTCTTTCCTTCTCAATCTCCATCCAGTCCGAAACCGCATGCTTTGCAGTTGCTTTTCCCTTTACGGAACCTGCTTGATTAATGGCTCCTCCATAAAGCAGGAACTTTTCTGTCAATGTAGTCTTACCTGCATCGGGATGGGATATAATTGCAAATGTTCTTCTTTTCTTTATTTCATTTGTAATTTGTGACATATCTAGTTAATCTCCTGTTTTTTATCAAGAATGCCTAAGTATTCTAACATATTTTTTTATTCTTGCATAGAAGAAATTACAATATTCTCCGGCTTAATGCCTGTCTTTCTGGTGACAATATCCTCAATCTGTGCACGTTTTGCATCCGATAGTTCGGAAGCATTTACAACCACATCTGCACCGCCATCCGTAAGTGTTACTACAGCTTCCGAAAAGCCTTTTGATAGTAACATAGTCTCTACTGCAGCTTCCAATTCTGCAATTTCTGTTAATTCAATCATTTTGGCTACAGCTTCCGATTTTTGTTCTTCGTTTAAATTCTCGTTATTAATAATACCAAGAAGTGTTTCTTTATTCTCCGCACGCACCTGTTCTCGCACTACCTTAGCCTCAGCAACAATTCCACTTCCATTTGTCAGCACTGCACTTCCCGGTGTTTCATCAATGTCTTCATCCAAAGATTCTATCTCCGCTGTCTCACCCAAACTGATATCCAAAAGTTCCTGTTCCGCCAATTCATTATCTGCATCTTTCGTATCATCTCCAAAAAATCTGCCTGAGTAATTGAGATACCCTGCCACTGCAATCATTACAGCCAATGCTGTAATCATAATCTGATTTTTCTTAAATATTCGTTTCACCAAAAACTCCTCCTATAGATTTACTTACTTTCTATCACCTTAATTTTATGCGAGTCTACGTCAAATAATGCTCGAACGACCTCAGTTATCTTCTGAACAATCACGCCATTTCCTGCACCCTCTGCCACAACCACAACGCCTTCTACATTTGATTTCTCCTGATATGTAATCATCACATGTACCTCCCCAATTCCTTGCATCTGACTTAATATGCTTTCCAACCTTTGCTCCGTCTCAGTTGCATTTATCTCATTTTTTTCGGATGTTCCCCAACTTGTTTCTGTCTTAGTATTTGGTTTTGTTGGAATGGATATTACAACAAGTAAAATTCCCACAAGAAGTAAAATAATCCATTGGTTTTTCTTATTCTCCGATAATTTCTTCCATATGTTTTGTAGCATTTTTTATTTCCTCTAACTCTTTCTGATATTCTGCATTTGGAAATTCACTCATTCCGAAGATTTTTAAAATAGGTCCTGCAAGCATTAAAATTAAAATCATCCCCGCAAAGAAACGAATATATTTCCTATAGCTGTTCCCCGGTATCATCTGCATTGCAGCAACTACAATCACCATATAAAAAGTTACATTCTCAATCCATTCATAAATATAATCCAGCATATTACCCTCCGGTTGTTGTAGCTACAACTGCAATTGTTATCAGAAACAGAACTCCGGTCGTAAAAACAATTTTCAATAGTATTTTACTACCATCAGCAACACTGCTAACACAATTCACTAGACGTTTATCGGACACGGGTTGAATGAGGGCCGCAATCAATTGATACATCAGCGAAGTAATGGCAATCTGAATAATGGGAACCAGACATACTACAAGACAAATAATCATGCCCGCTACTCCAATTCCATTTTTAATGAGAACTGCTGTCCCCAGGACCACTTCTGCGGCTCCTCCAATGGCATCACCTACAATGGGTAATGCTTCGCCACCTTTTAAGACAAGACTACGTTTCACGGAATCAATTGCCGGTGTCAACAATCCCTGAATCACATTGATTCCAACAATACCCGCTGTTAAAGTTTTCAAAGACCATGAAATAATGGTCTCCAAAAGTTCAGCAAACTTGGTGAGTTGAATCTCAGGTGAAAACTCATCCAAAATTCGAATCACAAGATAAATCTGTGTCAGTGGAAGCAAAAAATTTCGAATCAATAATTCAATCAAAAATATGAGCAGTAACACCAACTGATAAAAGGTAATGGAAGTGGCACTTCCGGTTGCAATGGCAACTGCCAAAAAATAAAGAGGACCCAGAAGTTCCATAAACCCTATCATCTGCTCCACATTTGTCGTTGCCGCATCCAAAAGGATTCGAAAATTATTCAGGCAAATGGTAATCAAAAGCATGTACAACATGGAAAAGCTAATCTCTGCCACCTGTGTGCTTTTGAAAACCCCGGAAAAATTTGCAAATATTGCAGCGATAATAACTAGTATCAATATATGTATGATTCCTGTTTTACTATTGTCTATTTCATAGTTCAATTGATCACCTATTAAATTTTTAATCAAGTCAAAGGAGAACTCCAAGTCTCCGGAAATCAGACCTACAATGGTATCTTGAAAACTAAGTTTTTCCTGCGGAAACATTTCCTCTAACATTTCGTCAATCTCTGTAAAATCATATTGACTGATTAGTTCATCATCCACATCTGTAGCATTTGCCTGCATGGGAAGAAAAAAACACAGACACAATGTAACCAGAATTCGTTTTATTTTTTTCATCCCAAAAACTCCTGTATGGTGCGAAGCAACGCGAGTAAAATAGGAAGGCTTAACACCAATATGCTTAATTTCCCAAACATTTCTATCTGTGTCGCAATGGACTGGTAGCCTGCATCCTTACATAGACCTGAAGAAAACTCAGCCAAATAAGTGATTCCAAGCATTTTTATCAATGTCAGAATATAGGAATTTTCAATCTGAATAAAGTCTCCGATTTCACGTAAGGTTGACACCAACTGTCCCAGATGGTCTGTCATACTCGCAAAGATAATCAGGCTAATAACGATACATAGATATATGGCAACTTCTGATTTTTCCTGTTTTAACTGCAGTGCAAACAGCATCCCCATAATGCCGAGTAATCCTACTTGAATCATACTCATAGAACATTCCCCTAAAATTCAAATAAAACCTGAATCTGCTCAAACAAGTCAATGATGTATGGCAGAATCCAGAACAGTACTAAAAGGAGCCCTGCAAAACTCGTGAGAAAGGCTTGCTCCTCCCTACCACTATGTTTTAAAACCTGACTTAATATAGACACTAATATTCCAACTGCAGCAATTTTAAAAATCAGACTGACACCCATGTTTTCCTCCTATTTACAGCAACAAAATCACAAGAAAAATTCCTCCCATAATTCCTAGACTTTGGCATAATTTCCGCTTTGTACGATAGCTTTCCCTCGTGTTTTTTATCCGATATTCCATCTGTTCTATAAACAAATCCAAACTTTCTATGTATTCTAAGTTTTTTCCTACAACTTGTAGTTCATTTAACTCGTCCTCTTTTAATCTGCAATTTTGTAAATTTTCCTCTATGGAGTCACTCCACATTTCCCAAAACATACCGCCGCGTTTCTCATTTAAACAAATGCTTAAGTGGAATAGCCAAGACCGAAAAGGCTCCCTTGTCTTTGGTCCTATTTTTTCAAACACTTCCGCAAAAGGTGCTCTTGTGTATT
>JAZRPT010000159.1:0-30457 GCA_045649385.1 Faecalimonas sp.
GTGACAGGCGGTGGAGATTTTGAGATATTAGACGGAAGTATCAAATTAAATGGAACTGTGGTCGATACGAGTGCATATTATATTGAGAAGCCGTGGTCGTTTGCTGCGACAACCTACAATATAGGGTTTGATCGTGCAAACACAGTGAGTTTTACAGTTGGAGATGTACTGACCATAGATGTGTTGGTTGCAGACAAGAGTGATACAAGCATCGCTGCAAAATTTGATAATATCAGTTTTAGATATTTAGGAAGTGCGACGTGGACAGTATACAATCAATCACAAGCACCAGCAGAGACTTTCACAATTGAAAGTACAGCAACAGCACTGTATCAGGCAGATGATTTAAATCGCTGGTATATTGGAGTGAATGTAGCAGAGGACACATCCCCTACGGATGGAACTACATTGAATGATGTGAAAATTAAAATTGATGATTCGGATACATTGTCCGCTACTATGACAGTTGTAGATGGCAAGTGGACATTTTTGCTTACGACAGAAAATTATCCATATCTACCATCAGCTTCTGCTATGTCAGATGGATTATATGCAATGACTATCGTTGCAGGAACATACATGGATAGCAATGGATTTGACAGAACCATTCCGGCAGATGTAGAAATTCTATTCTCTAAAGGAGAAGTATTGGGTGTGCTTACACAGTCTTATGCCCAAAATGACGTGGCTATAGGTAATGTTACTGCCAGAGAATATATTCGTTTTTATGCAACAGATAAAACAGATGTGCTGACACTGAGTGAAACAAAAACAATCAAATGGGGTGGTATTTCTTACAACGGTTTGAAAATGGATTCGGTGTATCATGATTTGCAGAAGCATACTTCCGGTACTATCGGAACTGCAGCTGATGGATATCATTGGGGCTTGGATAATATGTATTGGAGTGCGATGAACATAGCAATAGGTGACAGACTTACGATAGATTGCCTTGCTACGGATGATGCGCATGCAGGTCAGGTGGTTCGTTTCTCAAATATTTGTTTTGAATATACATTAAACAATACATGGGTACTTGTTGACGAAAACAATGATATCTCATTTATAAAATTGAATACAGCCAAGACCACTCAGCGAGAAGACGGTATGTGGCTTATGTATCTGTATACCAATCGTGCTGTTGGTACAGAAGCCGGAACTACCATAAAAGTGAAGGTGAATGGAAGCGCATGTGGCGCAACGTTACTGGGACAAGGAGATGAGAGTCAGATGATTGTGGCAATATCCTCTGATAATCTTTCTGTGGCAGATTCTACTACGACCATTACCATTCCTTGTCAGCCAAATCTGGTTTTCGATGGAAATGTAGCAACAATCAATATTGCGAAAGAGTTTATCTTCTATCTGTACAGTAATGGAACGTTTGGAGTATTGGGTGATTCAGATGGAACCGTGGCAGGCAATGTGAATGGTGACGAAGAAATTGGCAGTAAGGACATGATTTGCCTGAAAAAATATTTAGCAGACAATGCTTGTGTTGACCATGACGAACATAGCCTGAAGGCTAGTGGCGCGGATGTCAATGGAAACGGTTATATTGAAGAGAGTGATTTGATAAAGTTGTATGAATATATCTTGGAGGGATGGACGTGCGATGGTTCATCTTACGAAGCAGGCACTCAGATTCCGGTTTATTTGGATGACGGAGATATGCAGCTGGCGGCTTATAAAGGACCAAATGCATTGACGGATGAAGCATTCTCGAAATATAAGGAAGCCGGATTCAACACGATTATTCATGAGGATTTCTGTGCATATTCGTCTCAAAATGGTAATGATATGTGGTACAACCTGAAGCAGTATATGCGACTGGCTCAGAAGTACGATTTGGATGTGCTTATCACTTCGCAGGAACTGAATGATTACCTGTTAAACGGGAATGAAGGTGACGGCGTAGGTGACAGTGCAAACTGGAAATACAGCGTGAACAGACTGATTGCTTTTATGAAGGGAACAGAGAATAATTCTGTGACGAATTCGAGTAATCAGGCAGATACCGAGGTGGTTATCTTTGATAATTTTGCAGGTTTTGTGATGGCAGATGAACCGGATAACGATGCGTCGATTCTGGCACGGTATGAAACAGCAAAGGCATATATTGATGATGCATACTCGACTGCCTTTGGCGGAAGAAAGCCGGTGCTGTTCTACTCTTTGGAATCCTATGAATCAGAATTGTTTACTGAAATCAGCGGTTTCTATTTGTTCAATACGTGGCTTACTCCGAAGAAAGTAACGACTGCTTTTGACACCCACAGCACGTTTCTTGCGAATTATGGTAATATCACCGGAAGTGCAACCATTGACCGCTATCCGTTCCGAATCGATAATTTGGACGGCGAATTCAGTTTACAGGATCCGAATGGTGGAGAAGGTGGAAATTATTTGGATGCAGGTTGGTTGTATCAATTGGAACTATTGGCAGCACAAGGAAAGGCAAATGGATTTGCAACGGGTATTACTTTGCAGTCAAGTGCATTTACGCATCCTTCGGATGCTCGTAGAAAAATTAATTCTGTAGCGGATATCAAGTTTGAAGTTTATAGCGCGTTGGCATATGGCATGTATTCTGTAAATTATTTCACTTATAATTTACCGGAAAACCCGCCGGAAGGAGAGTCATATAGCAATGCAATGGCGGACGATGATACAATTTATACGGCTGTTCAGACAGTAAATAATAAAATCAGCAAATTTGATTACGTATTTAATGATTATGATTGGGTATCAACCAATTATTATGGAACAAGCGGCGACGGTTTGTTTGATAATCTTGCATCCAATACTTCTTTGCCAAACATTATATCAGTGGAAGCGTCAAAGGCAGCAATTGTAAGCCATATGAAAGATTATGAAAAATATCTGGATGGATATTGGGTGGTGAACGTAACTGATCCGGAAGATAATTTATCTAATACGATATCAGTGACATTCGACCCAACATATACAAAGGCAATTGTATTTGTAGATGGAGAGAAGAAGATTGTGAGTCTGACAGACGGAGTATATCCGGCAGAACTGAAAGCAGGAGAAGGGGTATTTATAATTCCTCTTAAGATTGCAGAATAAGAAAATTAAGGGGCTGTCGAGAAATAGACAGTCTGGAATGATGGAGGGGAAATCGGCATGAACCGATTTCCCCAATATAAAAAGAGAGCCGAATTATATTCGGTCATTTTGTGCTTAAAGGAGAATTTTATGATTGAGGCGTCTTATCGTTCACTTCCATTTTGGTCATGGAATGACAAACTAGAAAAAGAAGCATTACTGAAGCAAATTGCATGGATGGATCAGAATGGCATAGGCGGATTCTTTATGCATGCCCGTTCCGGTCTTCAGACAGAATATATGTCGGAAGAATGGATGGAGTGTATTGCAGCCTGTGCAGAGGAGGCAAAAAAGCGGCATATGCAGGCATGGCTTTATGATGAAAATGGTTGGCCGAGTGGTTTTGCAGGCGGAAAAGTTTTGGAGAATGAAAATAATCGTGACAAATATATTGAATATCAAAAGGGTATCTATGATGAGAAAGCGACAGTCAGTTATCTGATTACGGAGGACGAGTTGATACGTGTCCGGAAAGAGGACCATGAGGACGGGGAATATCTGAACCTATATCTGAAAACGGCTGTGTCTACTGCGGATATCCTGAATCCGGATGTAGTAGAACAGTTTATGAAGCTGACCCATGAAAAATATAAGGAATGGTTTGGAGAAACGTTTTCGGAGATGATAGAAGGATTTTTTACGGATGAGCCACAATATCAACGCTGGGGAACGCCTTATACAAACATGATTGCAACATATTTTCAGGAAAAATACAATGAGGATATTTTGGATTCGCTGGGATTGCTTTTTCTGGAAAAGAACGGATACCGCAGATTCCGATATCGCTATTGGAAGGGTATGCAGGAATTGATGTTGCACAATTTTGCGAAAAAAGTATATGACTGGTGCGATGAACAGGGTGTGAAACTGACAGGGCATTACGTAGAAGAACTGACACTGGGAATGCAGATGATGTGTTGCGGTGGTGTTATGCCCTTTTATGAATACGAACATATTCCGGGGATTGATTGGCTTGGCAAACAGACGCACACTGTCGTGCCAACGGTACAAGTTGCGAGCGCAACGGCACAACTGGGAAAAAAACAAGTGCTTACAGAGACTTTTGGCTGTTGTGGTTGGGATGTGACTCCGGCGGAGCTGCGACGCATTGCCGGATTTCAATATGTTCATGGAGTGAATATGATGTGTCATCATTTGATTCCTTATACAGAAAGAGGCAGTCGAAAATACGATCATCCGGCTCATTATTCAGATATCAACCCTTGGGTAAAAGATGGATTTCGGAGTTTTAATGACTATTTTACACGCTTGGGTTATTTGCTGGGAGAAGGTGAGCAAGAGGTGCAGGTAGCCATTCTTCACCCGATACGTAGTGCATATTTTCATTATAAGAGAGAAGAGGAAGCCGTTGGATTTGGTGTAGTGGAATTGGATGAGGCTTTATGCGTGGCGAATGAGTTGTTGGCCAAGCGTGGCATTGCTTTTCATTATCTGGATGAAACGTTACTGGCTAAATATGGTTTTGCAGAAGATGGTTACATTGGATGTGGAGCCTGCAGATATCAATATTTGGTGTTGCCGAAACTTTACACCATGGATGCAACTACAGAACGCCTGTTGCGACAATTTGTGGAACAGAGTGGAAAAGTACTGTTGTTAGACGAAAAACCGACTTTTGTGGAGGCGGAGCCGTATGATTATCCATATTTAAAGACAAATTGTACGTTGGAAGAGATTGCGGAGCATATGCCTTTTTCAGTCGCTAATATAGATACAGAAATCTATTGTACCTATCGGACGTTGGAGGATAAAAAATATCTTTATGCCATCAATCATTCTCAAACAGATACATATCGGCAAAGGTTTCTATTTGATGAAAGTGTGAAATCTTTTCAGAGAGTCAACCTAACAGATTTGACTGTGAAAGAAGTTCCGCTTGAAATAGAATTGAAACCGGGCGAAGATGCATTGTTGTATTTAGAGAAACATCCAGTACAAACGGAAAAGAGCCTGCAGTGTTTTCCACTACGATTTGAGCAGGCAAATGTCTTTTTTGAGGAAAATATACTTCCAATAGATTATATTCGATATTCTTATGATGGAAGTCATTATTCGAAACCATGGCCATGTGCGGCATTGTTTCAGAAACTACTCAAGCAGAGGTATGAGGGAAAAATCTTCTTTCGCTATGAATTTGAGGTACAGGAGATTCCGAAAAAGTGCTTATTGAAGGCAGAGAAAAATCATGATGTACACGCATGGTTTAATGGAAATTTATTAGAAGTGTCAGAGAGTAGGGGCGAGTTCTACGAAAAGGTTTATGATATTTCTGAATATGTAAGAAATGGAATCAATGAGTACACCGTGCAAGTAAACTGGCATGAAGATGAATCTGTATATTATGCTCTCTATGGAGAAAACGTAACAGAAAGTTTGCGAAATTGTATTGTATATGATTCGGAATTGCAACCGATACAGGTATTGGGAAGTTTTGGCGTATATACAAAGACAGGATATTCGGAAACAGAACCCGGTTATGTGGAGGCAGAACATTTTTATATAGGAAAAGTACCGGAGACAGTTACTGATCCGACATTAGACGGTTTTCCGTTTTTTGCAGGAGAAATGACATTTTCTAAGAAGGTGATGTTGGACAGGGAAGATGTACTGCTTCAGATTGATGGAGAGTATCAGATGGCAGTTGTCACCATAAACGGGATTGATAAGGGGCTTCTGTTGTTTGAAAAAGAGTTAGATATATCGGATGTGGCAAAAGTAGGAGAAAACGAAATAAAGATTCGGTTTTGGTTCAGTAATCGTAATCTAATGGGACCACATCATCTCAAAGGATGTAAGAGACAAAATGTATCACCTTGGAGTTTTGAAATGTATGATGCTTGGCATGAAGATGAAAATGTACACTTTCATGCCACATATGATTTAAAGTTGTTTTACAAATAGGAGAGTGACGGATGTTGAAAATAAGCGTTCAGAATTTAGAAGAAGAATTACAACGAGGACTCTCGTTTATGATGCAACAGGGTTTTTTGAAATTGGATCTAAATGACTTGCAAATATCAGCAGAGCGTGGGACTACGATTTGCTTAAATAGAACGAAGAAGCATCTGGCGATTACATATGATACTATCCCGCATTTTTATATGGCACTTGTTCGGGGAATTCATATGAAAGTGGGAGAACAGCAGATACATCCCAGAGTAGACAAACTGGGGTTTATGTTGGACTGTTCAAGAAATGCAGTTCCGAAAGTTGGGGAAATTAAGCGTCTTATCTGTCTGCTCGTACTTATGGGCTATAATTACCTGGAACTTTATACAGAAGACACATATGAATTGCCGGATGAACCGTATTTTGGATATAAGCGCGGCAGATACAGTAGGGCGGAACTGAGGGAAATTGTCTCCTTTGCAAAACAGTTTGATATGGAAGTGATTCCGTGCATTCAGACTCTGGCACATCTGAAAAATCTTGCCAATTGGAAACCTTATTTCGACCATATGGATATCGATGATATTTTGTTGGTTGGAGATGAGAGAACCTATGCATTAATTCGGAAAATGCTTCTTTTTTGCAAAGAGGTATATGGCACCGACCGAGTACACATTGGGATGGATGAGGCTTTTCATCTTGGCAGAGGCAAATATACGGATACTTATGGATATTGCTCCAAGCACAAGGTATATTTGGAACACTTAAAAAAAGTGTTTGCCATTTGTGCGGAGGTTGGAGTGACTCCGGAATTTTGGGCAGATGGATTTTATGATACAGGGTTGTCACTGCAAGATATACAGGCAATCTTTGACGGCAGACAAACTCCGATTTATTGGGAATATTCTATTGCAGAAACTGCACCGCACGTAGAGAAACTAGAGCAACTGAAAGCATATGCGGGAAAAGTAATTTATGCAGGAGGTCTTTGGAAGTGGATTGGTTTTGCACCGAACAATGATTTTTCGGACAAGGTAAACGACAAAGCATTGGAAGCGGCGTTTACATGTGGCGTAGATGATATTGTGATGACAGCGTGGGGAGATAATGGCGCAGAATGTTCTGTATACGCAATTATTCCTGCTATGTGGCATGTGACAGAGCTCGTTTATCCGGCGGTGATTCAGAAGACCGATGTTGTGAAAATGTTGACGGGATATACTGATGAAGAGTGGAGAATGTGTGATGTGTTGAATCAAGTTGTGGATGGCGTTGACAGACTCAGTAATGGAATGAAGTATCTACTGTCAAACGACTTGCTCATCGGACTTTTAGATGCCAACATTCCGGAACATGCGGGAGAACATTATGAAAAATTGATTTCGATATTTACAGAATTGGCTGATAAGGACAGTCAGTTTGCATATATATTTCGAACCTATGCGTCTGCCTGCAAACTACTTACAAACAAAGCAACTTACGGAAAGCGCTTGTATACCGCATATCAGAAGAAGGATATGGGAGCCATTCAAATGCTTAGGGAAGAATTGCCGGTTATGAAAGAGAAACTTGAGGAATTTCATGTCCACTTTCGTGAACAATGGATGCGGGAACATAAAGGTTTTGGGTTTGAGGTTATGGATGTTCGCATTGGCTCTCAAATCAGCCGGATTGATACGGTTGATTGGATGTTGGGCGAATATCTGGCCGGACGTATGCCCGTGATTTACGAGTTGGAAGAAGAAAAACTCGAATATTTTTGCGGACAGTTACGAGGCGAAGATGTATTTGCTCCTCTGCACAACCACTGGGCAACTGCATACACTGTGAATCATATTTGATTGGATATGACAGAAATTTATTTGGGGGATCCTATGTTTTATACAGAGAAGAAATTTCAGCGAAGAATTGAAGAATTGAGACAAAAACGATATTTTGCACATCAGAATATTACACCTTTTGCATCTATGGAAGAGCAAAATAATGCGGATGAAAGTCATTTGCGTATCCCTGAAAGGATTGCAGGAGAGGAGTTTGCACTTCATGATATGTTTGTGGGACGCGACCGCTATTTGTGGCTGGAAAAACGGATTGTTTTTCCAAAGGCGAAGGAGGGCTGCGAAATTGTAGGTTTGTTTGATTTTGGCGAAACGGGGCATGGAAATAATTGTGGTTTCGAGTCTATTCTCTATCTGGACGGACAACCGTATCAGGGAGTGGATACGAATCACCGAGAAGTTGTTTTTACTGATATGACAGAGAAAGAAGCAACTTTGAGTTTCATGCTTTGGACGGGGCTGGAAGGCGGAGGTGTTCGTCGCAACTTTTATCACCAATGTAAACAAGCTGATATTGCCTATTTACACAGAAAGACGGATGAGTTTTATTATTATACTTGTGTCATACAGGAAACTTTGGAATATATGGACCGAAACAGTAATGAATATTACGATTATCTTGTGACAAGTTTAGACCGTGCGTTTCTGGCAATTGACTGGGATGGAGATGATTTCTATGATACGATAGAGAAGGCTTACACGATTTTGATGTCGGAGTTAAATAAACGGACAAAGAAGACGGATATTACGGTAAATGTAGTTGGGCATACGCATATTGATGTGGCATGGCTTTGGAGATTAAAACATACAAAGGAAAAAGCTCAACGTTCTTTTGCTACGGTGCTTCGCTTAATGGAGCAATATGAGGAGTACACTTTCCTACAGTCGCAACCGCAACTGTATCAATATATGAAGGAAGAGTGCCCGGATTTATATGCAAAAATGAAGGAACGAATGATGGAAGGAAGATGGGAAGCGGATGGCGGCATGTGGGTAGAGGCTGATTGCAACCTTTCGTCCGGAGAGGCTCTTGTGCGTCAGTTTTTGCATGGAACACGTTTCTTTGAGAAAGAGTTTGGAAAAAGATGTGAGTATCTATGGCTGCCGGATGTTTTCGGATACAGTTGGGCATTGCCGCAGATTTTGAAGCAGTGTGAAATAGATACCTTTATGACGACGAAAATAAGCTGGAATCAGTTTAATTCTATTCCGAACGATTTGTTTAAATGGAGAGGAATTGACGGCACTGAAATTTTAACTTATTTTATAGAAACGCCGGAAGTCGGTCATAGTTTTCGAGATAGATTTTCTACTTACAATGGATATGTCACACCGAGAACGGCGATTGGAAGTTGGGCAAAGTTCAAGGACAAAGCATTGAGTAGCGACGTTTTGATATCCTATGGATTTGGGGATGGCGGAGGCGGTGTGAACCGTGATATGTTAGAGTATTGTCGTGCGATGGATAAACTTCCGGGACTGCCGAATATCAAGCAGACAAAAGCAGGAGATTTTTTTCGGAAAATGCATAGGAATGTAAACAATACAGATCGTTATGTGCATACCTGGGATGGTGAATTATATCTTGAGTATCATAGGGGAACCTACACTACGCAAGGGTATAATAAGAGGATGAATCGTTATCTTGAGCATAAGCTGGTACAAATGGAATGGCTTTCGGCTATGGCATACATTCTTGGTGGTGAATATGCGGCACAACCGCTACATGATGCATGGGAGTGTGTGCTTCTTCACCAGTTTCATGATATTATACCAGGCTCATCTATTCGTGAAGTATATGAAGACTCCCATGTGAATTATGCGAAAGCGGAAGCACAAGCAGATGAGGCAAGAGAGAAAGCATTTGATACGTTGATTCGAGAGAGAGATCATACTTACACAGTATATTCTACAAATAGTTTTGGCGGAAAAGAATTAGTGTTGTTTCCGGAAACAGCAGAAGGAATGTTTGTGGATGAAGATGACAATGCGTTGGAAGCGCAGAAATGTGAACATGGATATGAAGTTTTGATAGATGTAAAGTCTTTTGCCGGTGTTGCTGTGACTTTCTGTCCGAATGAAGTTGGAGATGCACCATCTTGTATGGAAATAAAAACCTCAGAATCCCCATTTGAACTAGAGGAGAATGTTCTTGAAACGCCTTATTATACAATTGCTTGGAATGAGAACGGACAACTGACAAAGATTTATGATAAGGAAGCAAAACGAAATGTTCTCAGAGAAGGACAGGAGGGTAATGTATTCGAAATCTATGAAGATAAGCCGATGGATAATGATGCATGGGATATCGATATTTATTATGTGGAGAAAATGCAGAAGATAAATTCCTGCGGGAAACCGGCTTTAATGGAGATTGGACCGTTGAAAGCCATTGTGCGTTTTGTGTACAACTATCATTTGTCTACCTTTACACAAGACATGATTGTGTATAAGCATTCTAAAAGAATTGATTTTAAGACGCATGCAGACTGGCACGAAACACATAAACTTTTGAAAGTAGCATTCTATACGGATATTCGCAGTACAAAAGCAACCTATGACATCCAGTTTGGTCATGTGGAACGCCCTACACATTGGAATAACAGTTGGGATTGGGCGAGATTTGAAGTATGTGGACATAAATGGGCGGACATTTCAGAGACAGGTTATGGTGTTAGTCTTTTGAATGACTGCAAATACGGACATAGTATCAAGGATCATGCAATGAAACTCAGTTTGCTTCGCAGCCCAAAAGCGCCGGACATTGAGGCTGATATGGGAGAACATGATTTTACTTATTCATTGTATCCACATATAGGAACAGTTACGGAAGGTGGCACAATTGAAGAGGCGAATCGTTTAAACCTTGCAGCGCAGGTGGTAAAAGGTGTTTTCATAGATGCAAGGAGGCTTGTAAAAGTATCTTCTGACAGTGTGATTATGGATGCTGTGAAGAAAGCAGAAGATGAAGAATGTCTAATCGTAAGAATGCATGAATGTCGCGGCGGAAGAAGCCACGTGACGTTGTCATCAGAATATCCGGTGAAACAATTTGTTCCATGTAACTTGTTAGAACATGATTGCGGAGAACTTATAGAAGGTTCAAGTATTGATTTTGAAATGAAACCATTCGAAATTAAAACATATAAATTATTTTTTTAGTGGCAGTACATAAGCGTAAGAAATAGGTACTGGAAAAGTGTGTGTGGAACAACTTTTCCGATAAGTGCTATCCACGGGTACAGACAAAGCAGGCACCAAACTTTAGGCGGGATGGTTCCTGCTTTTTGTGGGTTATTTTATTTTAAAGTGTCTCTTTCCAAACGAATGCATATATTAAAACAGAACCAGAAAAAAGGAGCAATATCATGGCTTATTCAGTAATGTTAGATGCAGGACACGGTGGTGCAAACCCTGGTGCAGTTTATGAAGGAAGACAAGAAAAAGATGATGCACTGGCACTTGTTCTTGCCATAGGGCCTATCTTGGAGGCTAATGGAATTCAGACGCTCTACACAAGAACGACAGACGTATATCAGACCCCATTTGAGAAGGCACAGCTTGCAAATGAAGCAGCAGTAGATTTTTTCATATCCATTCACAGAAATTCCTTCCCTGAAGACAACGTTGTCTCAGGCGTGGAAAGCTTGGTATATGATTTGTCCGGTGTAAAATATGAGATGGCGCAAAACATCAATGAACAGTTAGAGACGATTGGATTCGTGGATTTGGGTGTCAAAGCAAGACCAAACCTTATTGTACTTCGTCGTACCAGAATGCCGTCCGTTCTTGTGGAAGTAGGATTTATAAACTCAGACACGGATAATCAACTGTTTGATGCAAATTTTGATGCCATCGCAAGAGCCATTGCGGATGGAATCATAGAAACAATTGCGGTATTACCAGGGGCACCTGATACGCTAGAAACACGTTATTCTGTACAGACAGGGGCTTTCCGCAACCAAATGTATGCGAGAAACCTGCAGGAAGAACTGATGGAAATGGATTTTCCGGCGAGAATAGAACGGGGAGATGGATACTATAGAGTGCGTGTAGGGGATTACAGAACCATAGATGAAGCAAGCAGAATGGAACAAAGATTAAAAAGGGCTGGATATCAGACCGTAATAGTGTCATAATAGAAGTACAAATTAAAGATTTGGAGGACACTATGGAAGCAAGAGCAGAATTTTTAAAGAAACTAAATGGATTGGTTGCTGTGGCGAAAAGCCAAGGAGACCAGATTACAATAGATGAAGTGAAGACATATTTTGCAGATACTGGTTTGAATGAGGAACAATTAGAGATGGTCTTCGACTACCTTTTAGCGCAAAAGGTAGTCGTAAAAGGCTATATTAAAATGGCAGAGTCTGTGGAGGAAAAGTATACATATACAGAGGAAGAGGAAGCTTATTTAAAAGAGTATCAGAATGACTTGAAGGCATTTAAAGAAGAGAAGCAAGGCGAAAGGGACATGCTCTTTCAGAAACTTATTGGCGGAGATGCCACAGTAAAGAATCGTCTGACCGAAATTTATTTGCAAGAAGTGGTAGAGATTTCAAAAGGAATGTATCATCCGGAAATCTTTTTGGGTGATTTAATCCAAGAAGGAAATGTGGGGTTGATTCTTGGCTTGGATATGCTTACAGATGTGACTACAGCACATGATACCATTGTCAATCAGGTAAAACAGAGTATACAGATGTTGATTGAAGAACATGCAGAAGTCAAAAGCCGTGACAACAAAATGGTTGAAAAAGTCACCATGCTTGATGAAAGTATCAAGACACTGACAGAGGAACTGGGACGAAAAGTTACCATTGATGAGTTAGCTGTTTACATGGGTATGACAGAAGAAGAAATCGATGATATCCTGCGCTTGATGGGCGAAGATTCAGAGGATGAGGAGGAACAAGAATGATTATCTACTACTCGGGAACAGGCATCAGCAGATATTGTGCAGAATATCTCGGCGCCATCATGGATGATGAAGTGGTGGATGCGTTCAAATATATGAGAAGTGGTATTGCACCGAACTTTTTTTCGGACGAGCCTTGGGTATTCGTTTCTCCTACATATTGTTGGAGGCTGCCACATGTTTTCGAACAGTTTATCAGAACGGCAACCTTAAGAGGCGAAAGGGATGCTTACTTCTTCCTTACCTGTGGTAGTGATATTGGAAATGCGGGCGAATATCTGGAAAAATTATGCGAAGAAAAGAATTTTCGATTCAAAGGTGTTATGCCGGTTGTTATGCCGGAAAATTACATAGCCATGTTCGATGTGCCAACCAAAGAAGTGGCAGAGAAAATTGTTCGAATTGCCCAGAGGCCACTAAAGAAAGGGGCAAATACGATTTATAACATTCGGGCATTTGAACCTGTAAAGGCAAATTTGCTGGATAAAATCAAGTCAGGTCCGGTAAATCCTCTCTTTTACAAACTTTTCGTGAAGGCAAAGCCCTTCTATACGACAGATGCTTGTGTTGGCTGTAGGAAATGTGAGAAATCTTGCGTCATGAATAACATTACCATAAAAGACGGAAAGCCGGTTTGGGGAAATCAATGTACCCATTGTATGGCGTGCATCTGTGGATGCCCGACAGAGGCCATTGAGTATGGAAGGAAAAGCAAAGGGAAACCAAGATATCAATGTAAAGAATTTAAGGTGGAATAAGAAATATGCAAAAAACAACAGAGAAAAAAGGCTTAAATATTAGCGTAAAATCATTTATTACTGCAATCGCAGTTTTATTCGTTTTAATGATACTAACCTATGGATTGACATTTATTGTACCAGGCGGCGACATTACATTCTGGAAATGGGCACTATCACCGGTGCTGGTCCTAGGAGGAGAGGATAATGTTTCATTAATTGCAGTCATTATATTTTTGTTAGTAATTGGCGGTGTATTTAACTGTCTGGAAAAATGCGGATTGATGAAATATATGTTGGATAAGATTACATACCGATATGGAAAAGAGCGATATAAGCTATTGGCATTGGTAACTCTTTTTTTCATGGCAATGGGGGCATTCATTGGTTCTTTTGAAGAATGTGTACCATTGGTTCCAATTGTAGTTGCATTGGCAATTCGTTTGGGATGGGATGCGCTGGTTGGACTTGGCATGAGCCTTCTTGCAATCGGCTGTGGTTTTGCCTCCGGCATCTGTAATCCATTTACCGTTGGTGTTGCACAAGAGTTAGCAGGGCTCCCGATGTTTTCGGGGATGTGGTTCCGAGCAGTAGCATTTGTCCTTATCTATGCACTTTTGTTTGGCTTCTTGCGCCGATATGCAAAACGAATTGAGAAACCAATGGATACGAATGCCGTTCAAGAGGAGTTTGTAGATAACCAGCAAATGAACAAGGGGCTGGTGTGTTTTGCTTCCTTAATGTGTTTGGGAATTGCAGTTGTACTTAGTTCCGTTGTTGTCACAGCACTCCAAGACTATACCATGATTATTGTTGCATTGACTTTCCTATTTGCAGGAATGATTGCAAGTGCCATTTCAAAATGCGGAGATAATCTTGGAAGTATGTTTTGGCATGGTTTGACAAGCGTGCTTCCGGCAGTGCTTATGATTCTGATGGCGAACTCCATCAAATATACGATGGTAGAAGGAAATGTGCTTGACGCCATTTTGGGCGGCGCAATCAATGTTGCAGAAACCTTGCCGAAATGGTCGGTTATTTTATTTATTTATCTTATTGCTTTGGTGATGAATTTCTTCATTTCTTCTGGTTCAGCGAAAGCATTTTTGTTGATGCCGCTGATTGTACCGGTTGCAGAAGTGTTTGGCATTTCTGCACAGCTTTGTGTGGTTGCATATGCATTTGGAGATGGTTTTTCCAATGTGTTTTATCCGACAAATCCGGTATTGCTCATTAGTCTGGGACTTGCAGATGTGAGTTACGGGAAATGGGCAAAATGGAGCGTGAAGTTTCAGGTGCTTAATTTAATCTTAACTAGTGGGTTGCTGCTGGTGGGATTGGTGATAGGGTATTAATGAGGGATAAATCCTCCTATGGTTGCTTATACTAGCAATGATAGGAGGATTTTTTTATGAGAATTTTATTTTACGATACAAAAAATTACGACAGAGAGTCATTTGAACAACAACTTACTCGTTTTCCTGGAATTGAGATTGAATATGTCAAAGGGGACCTTGCACCAAAGTCGGCTGTGATGGCCAAAGGGTACGATGCGGTATGTGCCTTTGTAAGTTCAGATGTAGGTGAGGAGACGTTAAAGGTTCTTCATGAAAACGGTGTGCATCTTGTCCTTATGCGATGTGCTGGGTTTAACAACGTTGATTTGGATGCAGCCAAACGTTTTGACATCAAGATTTTTCGTGTGCCGGGGTATTCGCCGGAGGCCGTTGCAGAGCACGCCATGATGCTCGCCCTTGCAGCCAATCGTCATGTACACAAGTCTTATGTCAAAGTGCGGGAAAATGATTTTAGTCTTGGTGGATTGATGGGTATTAATTTTCATCAAAAAATAGCAGGCATCGTGGGTACCGGTAAAATTGGTGCAGCGATGGCGCGTATCTGTCACGGGTTTGGAATGAAGGTGTTAGCTTATGACGTTTATAAAAATCCGTCTCTTGATTTTGTGGAGTATGTCACACTGGATGCATTATTGGAAAAGAGTGATTTGATTTCATTGCACTGTCCGTTGACGGAGGAAACCTATCATTTAATCAATCGGGATACCATTCAAAAAATGAAAGATGGAGTGATTTTAGTAAATACTTCTCGTGGAGGGCTTGTGAAGACAGACCATTTAATTGAAGGGATTCGCGCACATAAATTTTTTGCAGTTGGTTTAGATGTGTATGAGGAGGAAGGCGCAAATGTATTTGAGGACCGTTCCGACGAGATTCTGGAGCATTCCACAACGGCCCGATTGCTGTCTTTTCCCAATGTAATTATTACCTCTCATCAGGGCTTTTTTACAGAAGAAGCACTGAGTGCAATTAGTCAGACTACGCTGGAGAATGCAATGGTTTGGGGAAAAGGGGAAACCTCAGTCAATGAGGTGTAGAGGTATGCTTTATTCTTGTAAAACTTCCAATTTAGAGGTATAATATTAAAATTACAGTATGGTAAAGGAAGTATCCAATGAGCAAGGGAAAAGAGTACTTAAAACTGGTTTCGGAAAAATTGAATAAGAAGATACATGAGATGAGTGCTACGATTCTGGAAGTTCAGAAGGATATCGAGGGCATGAATGACTATTACTGGGAGAACTATACCGAGATGGACCAGTATGGGTACGAAGATTTTGACAACCAGCGCGCCCTTTTAAATCAGGTCAATGCCAATACCGAGAACCGAAAGATGCTGGAGCGTTTCAAGAAGATGGCGGGGTCCCCGTTCTTTGGAAGTGTGGAGTTCCAATATGATGGAGAGGATACCGCCGATGAATTTTATATTGGAATTGCAAATTTCGCAGAACGCACCGGAGGCCTTCCGCTTATTTATGACTGGCGCGCGCCTGTGAGCGGTCTTTTTTATGACTATGACAAAGGAGAGGCTTCTTATGAAGCACCAGGCGGTATGATGGAGGGAGAGATTCTCTCCAAATGGCAGTATAAGATTCGTAATAACAAGATGATTTACGAATTTGAAAGCGATGTCAAAATTGATGATGATATATTAAAGCAGGAACTTGGAAATAATGGAGATGCACAACTGAAAAATATAGTAAGTACTATTCAGAAAGAGCAAAATGCTATTATTCGAAATACCAAGGACAAGGTGCTGGCAATTCAAGGGGCAGCCGGAAGTGGAAAGACTTCCGTGGCACTTCACCGGATTGCATATCTGCTTTATCACGATAGAGAGAGGCTGAAATCCTCCAATGTTTTGATTCTATCCCCGAACAGTGTGTTTTCGGATTACATTTCTCACGTGCTTCCGGAACTGGGCGAAGAACACATTCGGGAAATGAGTTTTGATTTGTTTGCCTATCGCGAGTTGAAGGATATTGTGACGGACTGTGAGGACCGTTATCATCATATTGAAAATCGCATACGACATTTGGATGCAGAGGCTGAGGAGAGATATCATTGGAAGCAGTCTGAGGAATTTGTCGGTGCAGTGGAAGCTTTTCTCGTGCTATTAGAAGATGATTTGATGAATTTCAAACGCTTTGAGTATCGGGGATTTGTAAAGACAGCGGAAGAATTGGTACAATTATTCTATTTCAAATTTTCGGAGCATCCGCTTTTATCTCGTATGGAAGCGGTGATGGAATATGTTCTGGACGAATATGAGACATTGGCGCGAAGAAACATTGAGGAAGAAGAGAAACTTCTCATTCGAGACTGGTTCATGGGTATGTACGAAACCATGGATATTTATAAAATCTACAATTGGATTTTAGATGCAAATGGATTTCCGACACTTCCGGATGTGCCGGCGGAAAACAGAGTACTTGCATATGAAGATGTCTATCCGATTTTATATTTGAAGCAACGTTTGTGTGCCATGAAGAAAGATAAGAATATTCGTCATTTGGTCATTGATGAAATGCAGGATTATTCCTATTTGCAATACGTCATATTGCAGAATATGTTCTCCTGCAATATGACCATTCTGGGGGATAAGGCCCAGACAGTGGATGATAGACCACAGGATGTGCTTTTATTTCTGCCTAAAGTATTCGGAAAACAGATTCGCAAGATTGAGATGAAGCGAAGTTATCGGAATACCATAGAGATTGCGGAATATGCATCGACAATCACAGGTTTGCAAGACATTGAATACTTGGAGCGTCATGGAAAACCGGTGGAAGAGTTGGTAGTTGCTACGGAGAAGGAAGGTCTTCGAGATGTGTTAAATAAAGTAACTGTGGGACCTGATAAGTTTGAGACCGCAGCTATTCTTACGATGACAGAGGCGCAGGCAAAGGCTGCATACAAGTATTTGAAGCAACACCGAGAGGATGTGTTCTATATTGACAGGGACAGTTCCGAGTTTTGCAGAGGGATTACGGTTACTACGTATTATCTGGCGAAAGGATTGGAGTTTGACCAAGTATTTGTTCTTGGTGGAGAAAAGGATAATCCGTTTTATTCGCAATTTAAATATATTAGTGCTACAAGGGCACTGCATGAGTTATATGTGTATGATATTGATATATCACTTAAAAAATGATAACATATAAAAAATCTATGCCCGTGAAAGGAAAAAGAGATGAAAAAACAAGAGACATCATTAGGAATTATGCTTGACTGTTCACGTAATGCAGTCATGAAACCGGAAAAGGTAAAAGAATTTGCCAAACTTATTGCAGGAATGGGCTATAATATGCTTCAACTGTACACAGAGGATACTTATGAGATAAAGGATGAACCTTTCTTTGGCTATATGCGTGGACGATACAGCCAAGAGGAAATCCGAGATATCGATACATATTGCCAAAGTATTGGAGTGGAACTTGTTCCATGTATTCAGGTTTTGGCACACTTGAATCAAATCACGCAGTGGGTACCGTATGCGGATATGTTCGACTGCAATGATATTTTGATGGTTGGAGAGGAAAAGGTTTATCAATTGATTGATAAAATGTTCGAGTCCTTGGAGAATTCTTTCACTTCAAGACGTGTGAACGTGGGAATGGATGAAGCACATTTTCTTGGGAGAGGCAAATATCAGGATAAGTACGGATGTCGTGACAGAGTAGCAATTTTAACAGAGCATTTGGCAAAGGTAAAAGAGATTGCGGATAAGCATGGATTTTCTATTATGATGTGGAGTGATATGTTTATTAGACTCCACAACAACGGAGAATACTATGGGGAGAATCTCAAGATTCCACAAGAAACAATTGATAGTGTTCCGGATGGAGTGGAATTAATTTATTGGGATTATTACAGTAAGGACAAAGGGCGTTACGACCACATGTTAACAACGCACAGCGATTTCAAAAATCCGATTGCATTTGCAGGGGGTATCTGGACTTGGACAGGTTTTGCACCAAATCTGAAATATGCATGGGATGCAACAGAGGCTGCCATGAGAAGTGTACAGGATTATTCGGTGCGAGATATCTTCTTTACCCTTTGGGGAGATGATGGAAAAGAGTGCTCGTTTTTCTCGACCATGCCAATTCTTTTTGCAGCAGCTAAGATGGCAAAAGGAGAATTCGACAGAGAGAAAATCAAAGAAGAATTTGAAGCGAAGTATGGGTATGCTTTTGATGAATTTATGAATTTGGAACTTCCGAATATTACAGAAGAAGAAGAGAGCCATTACCATAGTCCTTGCAAATATTTTCTGTATAATGATCCATTTTTGGGAATTTTTGATTTCAGTGCACATAAAGATTTGCCACGTAGATATGCAGAGGCAGCAGAACGTTTAAGTGCAAGCATCAACGGAAGAACCTACGATTATCTGTTTGATGTAGAACAGAAGTTATTGCGTGTTCTTTCAAAGAAATGTGATTTGGGAATTCGATTGAGGCAAGCTTATGCTGCGGATGACAGAGAAAGTCTTAAAGCACTGGCAGAGCAGGAGTTTCCACAGATTCAAAAAGATATCGAAGCCTTCGTAGAAGCTTTTCGTTACTTGTGGCTTAAGGAAAATAAAGCCTTTGGATTGGAAGTGCAAGAGATTCGTTTGGGCGGCCTGATGTATCGAATGGAAATGTGCAGGCAACGTCTTGTATCTTACCTAAATAATGAGATTGATGAAATCGATGAATTGGAAGAAAAGAATTTAGCAAAGTATAGTGGATTTGAGGAAAAAGGAATCTGTTATAATCAATATAAATCGATTGTGACGGCTTCTGTATTTTAAGAAAAAGGGCGATGAGGTAAAAACCTCGTCGCCCTTTTTAATTAATGTGTTTTAATGTTAATTTCTTGTGTTTTGAATTTAGACTGAAGAATCGTCTGCTCTGAGTAAAGTCCTGTATAGCCGGAAAGCATATAACTGATTGCCACACCGATTAGCAGATATTTCATGCAATCAAAGCCAAACATTTCAAATCCGATTACCAGAGAAGTAATTGGACTGTTTGTCACACCACAGAATACGGCAACCATACCGACCGCAGCACAAAGAGATGGGGACAAACCAACCAAGGTTCCGAACAGACAACCAAAGGTTGCCCCGATACAGAAGGAAGGCACAATTTCGCCACCTTTAAAACCAACACCAAGGGTGATGGCAGTAAAAATGATTTTCCAAATGAAGGCAGTTTTTGGAACTTCTCCTAGGAAGGCTTCTTCAATAAGATTTACGCCGGCCCCGCTGTAAGCGGAGGTCTGCAAAATGATAGTAAGCAAAATAATTATCAGTGCACCTACGGCAATACGAATGTATGGGTTTGGTAAGTATTTTTTAAACAGATGTCCCGAAGTATGTAAAGCCTGGCAGAACAGGACGCTTATCAATGCACAAAGAATACCTAGCAAGGCAATCCACAGGGCCGGTACTGCGGCGAAGGAAATCGGCTCTGTAATGGTAAAGGCTTCCGCATGGCATCCCATAGCAGTTGCGAATGAGGATGCAACCAAAGAGGCACACATGCAAGGAACAAATGCAGCATATTGCATACCGCCGATGGTGGCTACTTCCATTGCAAAAATAACAGCAGCAAGTGGTGTGCCGAAGATTGCGGAAAATGCAGCACTCATACCACACATCACAATGAGGCGTGTATCATCCTCGTCCAGACGGAACCAACGTCCCAATTGATTGCCAATACTTCCGCCCAGTTGCAAAGCAGCACCTTCTCGACCCGCAGACCCACCAAACAAATGGGTTGTAATTGTAGCGATAAAAATCAGAGGTGCCATGCGAAATGGGATTTGCGTTTCAGCATGTAATGTGGAAATAACCATATTCGTGCCTTTATCATTTTCATAATTACTTATTTTATATAGAAGGACAAGGGCAAGACCTGCGATTGGCAGACCGAGAATCATTTCCGGATGTTCACCGCGAAATGCGTTTGCGAGTCCCAAGCCTTTGACAAACAGAATGCCGACACCGCCAACTAGAAGTCCGGTAATTACCGCCAATATCATCCAACGTATAAAATCAATGGCATGTTCTCGTGCGGCATTTAAGTTTTCTTTCAGTATATTCATATGTATTCCTCTTTTCGTTCGAAAGTTTTCTATTCATTATAGCGGGTTTTATTATAAAGAAATTATCGGGAAAAGGCAAGTACGGTTTCCTTTTTGTAATGAGACTTGCCAGTTGGTGCCTATATGGGATAAACTAAAGAAAAGAGAAAAGAAAGAGCGTGAATCTAATGAAAAGAAATTTACATATACTTCCCATATTGGCGTTCGTTGTTTTTTGTTTGTCAGCGTGTGCAAAGCAAGTAGAGGCAGATAGCCAAATGGGGAATCAGATTATGAGCCAGATGGGCGAGATGGTTCATCAAGAAACTAAAAAAGCAATGGAAAAAGTTGCACAAGAAAAGGCCGACGCGGAGAAGAAAGCCAAAGAGGAGGCTGAGGCACAGGCAAAGAAAGAACAAGAGACAGTGGGGGTGCAGGTGCCAAAAGTGGAGGCAATTCCGGGGCAACACCGTGACCCGAATAGCGCCGTGGTTGTAATAGACCCGGGTCATCAGCTTCGTGGGGATAGTGCGAAGGAGCCTAATGGACCAGGTTCTTCTACCATGAAGGCGCGAGTGACTAGTGGAACAACAGGGGTAGCCACAAAGATTGCAGAATATGTAATGAATTTAAGTGTAGGTCTGAAATTAAAAACAGAGTTAGAGAATCGAGGATACACCGTTTACATGACTCGGTCCACTCACGATGTAAACATTAGTAATAAAGAGAGAGCAGAGTACGCAACGAGTGTGGGTGCGGATATCGCAGTTCGTATTCATGGAAATGGTTCCACCAGTGCAAGTGTGCATGGGGCAGAATGTTACGCACCGTCAGCAAAGAATCCGTATGTGAGTCATTTGTCAAAGGCCAGCATTAGTTTAAGCAAATGTATTATAGATAGCTACTGTGAAGCAACCGGATTTAAGAATCGGGGTGTGTTTACCAGTGACACTATGACGGGAATTAATTGGAGTACAGTACCGGTCACGATTATTGAACTTGGGTATATGAGCAATGCACAGGAAGACCGCAAGATGCAGGATGAGACCATTCAGAACAATATGGTGCAGGGAATTGCAAATGGAATTGATAAGTACTTTGGGTTTTAAATCAGAATATAGAAAATTATGGAAAAATGCTTGACACCGAAGAAATTCGGTGTTAATCTTTGTTACGTAGTTAGTTATAACTAACTACATGATAGAAGGAGAATGAGAAATGAAGACTCTAAAAGATGTAAAAGTTAATGAAACGGCAATAGTAGTGAAGTTGCACGGCGATGGGCCGGTGAGACGTCGCATTATGGATATGGGAATCACCAAGGGTGTGGAAATTTACGTACGTAAGGTAGCTCCGTTAGGGGACCCGATGGAATTGAATTTACGTGGTTATGAGTTGACTTTACGTAAGGCCGATGCCGGTATGATTGAAGTGGAATAATTGAGAGTTTGGAGAGAGAACGTTTATGAATATTAAAATTGCTTTGGCAGGAAATCCCAATAGTGGTAAAACAACATTGTTTAATGCGCTGACGGGTATGAATCAATATGTTGGAAACTGGCCGGGAGTTACGGTTGAGAAGAAGGAGGGTTCTTTAAAAGGACATTCCGATGTAACAATTCAAGATTTACCAGGAATTTATTCGTTATCACCTTATTCACCGGAAGAAGTGGTTACACGTACATATCTGGTGAAGGAACATCCGGATGCGATTTTGAACATTGTGGATGGAACCAATATTGAACGTAATTTATATTTAACAACGCAGTTGATTGAATTGGGATATCCGGTTGTGGTTGCAATCAATATGATTGATTTGGTTCGCAAGAACGGGGATACCATTGATTTAGAGAAACTGAGCAAAGCTCTTGGATGTGTATGTATGGAAATCAGTGCCTTGAAGGGTGAAGGCGGAATGGAAGCAGCCAAGAAGGCTGTTGAACTTGCAAAGAACCATGTTCATGGGCCAAGACCGCATGTGTTTAATGGAAGTGTAGAACATGCTCTGGCACATATTGAAGAAGAGATTGATGAGACGGTAGATGCAACATATCTTCGTTGGTATGCGATTAAATTGTTTGAACGTGATGAAGTTGTTCAGAACGAATTGAACTTGAGTCAGGGTGTGATTGACCACTTGGAGAAACATATCTCCGACTGCGAAAACGAGATGGATGATGACGCGGAGTCAATTATTGCGGACCAGCGTTATACTTATATAGGAAATGTAATTTCAAAAGCAGTGAAGAAGAAAGCAGCGAAACATTCTCTTAGCCTTTCCGATAAAATTGACAGAGTTGTTACGAATCGTGTGCTTGCGCTGCCAATTTTCGCGGGTATTATGTTTCTTATGTACGCAATAGCAATGGGAAGTTTTCCATTTTCTATTGGCACAATGGGTACTGATTGGGCAAATGATGTACTGTTTGGAGAATGGGTGCCAAACATGTTTGATAAGGTTTTGTCTGCTCTTAGCGTGAGTGGCTGGGTTTATGGCCTAATCATGGACGGTGTGGTAGCCGGAGTTGGTGCGGTGCTTGGTTTTGTTCCGCAGATTTTAGTCCTTTCATTGCTTCTTTCTATTTTGGAAGATATTGGATATATGTCACGTGTTGCGTTTATTATGGACCGTGTTCTTCGTAAATTTGGTTTGTCTGGAAAATCTATTATTCCAATGATAGTTGCTACAGGTTGCGGGGTACCTGGAATTTTGGCAAGCCGTACCATTGAACAGGAAAATGACCGTAAGATTACCGTTATGACAACCGGATTTATTCCATGTGGCGCAAAGATGCCGATTATTGGTCTGTTTGCAGGTGCCGTGTTCGGTAATTCCCCATTGGTTGCGACTTCCGCATTCTTGATTGGTGTGTTGGCGGTTGTATTATCCGGTGTTATCCTAAAGAAATTCAAAACTTTTGCAGGGAAACCGGCCCCTTTTGTCATGGAACTTCCAACCTATCATCTGCCTTCGATACGTAATGTATTTCGCTCCACTTTAGACAGAGGATGGGATTTTGTGAAACGGGCAACTACAATCGTGCTTTTGAGTTCCATTGTACTTTGGTTTTTGAAAAGCTATGGATTTGTTGATGGTGCATTTACGGTGGTTGAAGACAGCAATGTTTCATTTCTTGCCAATATAGGCAAACTATTTGCTTGGATTTTCTATCCGCTTGGTTGGATGGGAGATATGGCATGGAAAGCAACAGTTGCTACTATTACCGGTTTGATTGCCAAAGAAGAAGTGGTTATGACATTTGGTACACTTTACAACTTCGGTGGTGAAATTAGCGAGTCGGGAGATGAAATCTGGAAGATGGTGGCTGCTGACTTTGGCCCAGTTCGTGCATATAGTTTCATGATTTTCAACTTGTTATGTGCTCCGTGCTTTGCAGCAATCGGTGCAATTAAGCGTGAGATGGGTAGTGTGAAATGGACCTGGGGAACAATCCTATATATGTGTGGATTTGCCTATGTGATTGCCATGATTGTATATCAATTAGTTGGTCTTGTAACTGGGGAAGCCAACTTTGGTATACTGACTATTGTTGCGATAGTTGGATTTGGTGTGCTTTTGTACATGATTTTTCGAAAAGGATATAAAGCACCGGAGAAAGAGAAATAAAAGATGTGAAAGGGGGAATCACGAATGGGAGATACGATTGTTTTAGCGATACTGGGGATCATTGTTGCATTGGTGATTCGTTCTATGTGGAAAAATCATAAAAAAGGCGGAGGCTGTAGTGGATGCTCTTGCAATTGCGAGAGCTGTAAGTTGAACTGCAGTAGCCGAATTGAAAAATAAGACAATAAAGAAGCGGAAATCGGGTTGGTCGTAATGACCTTCTTGGATTTCCGCTTTATGTATAAAAATTATCTTTGTTCATTTGCATGCTGCTTAATCGCTTCAAAGCTTTCTTTGCTAAGTACATGTTCTAACTTGCAGGCATCTTCAGAGGCAATGTCTTCCGGCACGCCCAGCTTCGTAAGCCATGTCGCCAACAATTCATGACGTTCATGAATCATCTCTGCAATACGTTTTCCGGAATCTGTCAAATAAATAAATCCCGCATCTGTTACGGTAATATGCTCTCTTTCACGAAGATTTTTCATCGCTACACTGACACTTGATTTTTTAAAGCCAAGTTCATTTGCCACATCAACAGAGCGAACTACCGGAAGCTCTTTACTAAGAACATAAATGGTTTCCAAATAGTTTTCTGCGGATTCGTTGATCATAAACTTCATATCGCTTCCCCCTTTTGCAATATATTAAGAATAGCATAGAAAAATAGAAAAAACAATGTTTTGTATGGGGATTTTGTGGTACAATGTTTTGGAGAAGTTTTGGAAGGAAGAAATAGAACATGGCTAGTAATTGTGAAACGTGTATGAACTATGAATATGATGAAGAATATGAATATTATGTCTGCACCAAGAATCTGGACGAGGATGAGATGTATCGCTTTATAAAGGGTGATTTTAAGGAATGCCCTTATTACCAGTTTGGTGATGAATATCAGATTGTACGAAAACAAATGTAAAAACAAGTGGTGTACGATGATTGGAGAAAATACAAGGAGAGTTGTGTATGAACGTTTTTGAATCAGGAATTATTTTATGGATACAGGAAAATGTCAGAGGGCCGGTTGGCAATGTATTCTGGCAGTTTATTACCCATCTTGGAGATGAGGGCTATCTTTGGATTGCCATGGGAGTTGTGCTTTTGTTTTTTAAGAAGACAAGACCAATTGGTTTTACCGTGTTGGTTTCCCTATTGATTGATTTCTTGACAATCAACGTGGTTTTAAAGGAGTTGGTTGCAAGACCAAGACCATTTGTGGTAAATGAACTCATTGAGCCACTGGTTGGTGGCGTGTCACCATACCGTTCATTCCCATCTGGACATTCCGGCGGTTCTTTTGCGGCCATGTTTGCCTTGTATCGCTGGGTGCCGAAGAAGATCGGTGTTCCGGCACTATTTTTAGCAACTCTTGTAGCGTTGTCAAGATTGTATGTTGGTGTACATTATCCGACAGATATCCTTGGCGGATTTGTCATCGGCTTTCTATGTAGTGCATTGGCATACGCTGTTGTGAAAATGGTAATGAATAAAAGGGGAGAGAAGAAAATTAATGGCTAGAAAGACGAAAAAGCAATTATTGGCTGAGGAGATTATTGAGCGTCTGCGCAAAGAATATCCGGATGCCGAATGTTCGTTGGATTATGATGAGGCGTGGAAACTTTTGGTGAGTGTACGTCTTGCGGCACAGTGTACCGATGAAAGGGTCAATGTCATTGTGGAGAAATTATACGAGAAATACCCCGATGTCAAATCTCTTGCCGATGCCGACGTGGATAAAATTGAAGAAATTGTTCGCCCATGTGGACTAGGAAGAAGCAAGGCGAAGGATATCAGTGCCTGCATGAAGATTTTGCGGGATAAATATGACTGTCAGGTTCCAAAAACCTTTGATGAGTTATTGGCGCTGCCGGGAGTAGGAAGAAAGAGTGCAAACCTCATTATGGGGGATGTGTTTGGCGAGCCTGCCATTGTGACGGATACCCATTGCATTCGTTTGACGAATCGTATGGGATTGGTGGATGGCGTTACGGAACCGAAAAAGGTGGAAATGGCATTGTGGAAAATCATTCCACCACAAGAAGGTAATGACTTTTGCCACAGATTGGTATATCATGGAAGAGCGGTTTGTACAGCGAGAACTACGCCCTATTGTGATAAATGTTGTTTGAGTGACATTTGTCCGAAGAAGGGTGTCGGAAAGAAAAAATAAAGATAAAGACAAAGGAGACAAAGAAACATGAATAACGAAATTTTGGCAGTAGTTGCCGGACAGAACATTACAGAAGAGGATTACAATTATTTTGTGCAAAGCATGCCAAGAGAGCAGCAACAATATGCGGCAGATCCTCGTTTTAAAGAACAATGTATTGAACAATTAATTTCTGTGCATTTATTTGCAAAAAAAGGAGAAGAATTAAAATTAGAAGAAACAGAAGAATTTGCAAAAATTATTGCAAATGCGAAAAGAGACATTTTGGCACAGATGGCAATGCGAGAAGTACTTGGTGGCATTACTGTGACTGAAGAGGAAATGAATGCTCATTATGAGTCGAACAAGCAGATGTACTCAAAGGGTGAGACAGTAAGTGCGAAACACATCCTTGTGGATTCAGAAGAAAAATGCAATGAGATTTTTGCTTCCATCAATGCTGGCGAAAAGACATTTGAAGACGCGGCGAAAGAATTTTCGTCATGTCCTTCCGGACAAAGAGGGGGAGACCTTGGTGAATTTGGACAAGGGCAAATGGTAAAAGAATTTGAGGATGCAGCATTCTCAGCAGAAATCGGACAAGTTGTAGGTCCGGTGCAAACACAGTTCGGTTATCATTTGATTAAAGTGGAAAAGAAGAACGAGGCAACCGTTGCAAGTTTTGAAGAAGTGAAGGAAACCATCAGAAGAAATCTCCTTCAACAAAAGCAAAATTCAGTTTATACAAAAGAAATCCAAAATTTGAGAGGAAAATATGTCGAAAAATAATTGATTTTTTGTCATGTATTCACTATAATTGTTTTATGTTTTTTATGTAAAAGAAATTAATAACTATGCGTGGCAGTTGCCGTATGACAGGAGGAAGAAGAATGGATTCAAATAAGAGACCAGATACAATGGAACGTATCACAACACCAGAGCTTGCTGAGAACTTTATTGCAGAACAAGTAGCAGCAGTACGCGAGCAAGTTGGTGACAAAAAAGTATTATTGGCACTTTCGGGTGGTGTTGACAGTTCAGTTGTTGCAGCACTTTTAATTAAAGCAATTGGAAAGCAATTGGTTTGTGTGCATGTAAACCACGGTTTAATGCGTAAAGACGAATCCGAAGGTGTTATTAAAATGTTTAAGGAAGGTCTGGATGCTAACTTGATTTATGTTGATGCAACTGATCATTTCTTGGGATTGCTTGCAGGTGTGTCAGATCCAGAGCGTAAGCGTAAAATTATCGGTAAAGAATTTATCACAGTTTTTGCTGAAGAAGCAAGAAAACTCGAAGATATTACATTCTTGGCTCAGGGAACTATCTATCCTGATATTCTGGAATCTATCAAGGCGGCTGAAGGTAAGAAAGCAGTTAAGTCTCATCACAATGTAGGTGGTCTTCCAGAAGACCTTAAGTTTGAACTTGTAGAACCTATTAAACTTTTATATAAAGATGAAGTTCGTGTAGTAGGTGAAGCTCTTGGCTTACCACACTCTATGGTTTATCGTCAACCATTCCCAGGTCCAGGACTTGGTGTTCGTTGTCTTGGTGCAATTACGCGTGACCGTTTGGAAGCACTTCGTGAAGCTGATGCTATCTTACGTGAAGAATTTGACAAGAATGGCTTGAGCGAAAAAGTATGGCAGTACTTCATTGCTGTACCAGATATCAAGAGTGTAGGTGTTAAGGATGAAAGTCGTTATGAAGGATGGCCAGCAATCATCCGTGCTGTCAATACAAAAGATGCTATGTCAGCGACTATTGAAGAGATTCCATATTCTATCCTTCATCATATTACCTACCGCATCACTCATGAAGTTCCTGGTATTAACCGAGTTCTTCTTGATTTGACACCAAAGCCAATTGGAACAATTGAGTGGGAATAGTCACGTTAGCTACGAGAAGAGTGAGAAATATAAAAAGGCAGAATGGAATGCTTGCATTTCAGGCTGTCTTTTTTTGTTTCGAAATACGGCGACAGCCGTGCATGAGAAAATGTGGAGCATTTTCGAGTGTACACGGCTCGTAGCTTATTTTTTATAAAATAGGTTTTCCCTTTTTCTATGCTTGCAGTTATATACATTTATATTATGATGCAATCGGCTGTAAAAGTAACTGAATATGTTGCGATTTCAAACAGTTGGTATTATACTTATATTACTCGTTGCAATAGTACTGCTTTGGATAAGTAACGCAAGCAGTAACGGAGCTAGTGTAACGTCGGCTGAGATTTGTGCCAAATTGTGGGAATCCGGTGAACGATTCGGATTTGTGTGAGGGATATATTTACGATGACGAAGAACTCCATTTGAATTTCGATGGGGAAATAAGAATTTTTACAAGATAGTTTTAAATGATAACAGGTGATAGTGATGCTTAAGTTGGACAAGGAATATGTTTTGCGGCAGATAGGGGATGATTATGTTATTGTCCCTGTGGGGAAAGCCGCATTGGGTTTTAATGGAATGATTACTGTGAATGAGACAGGCGCTTCTTTATGGGAGCAGCTAGTTAAAGGAACTAGCAAGGAGGGACTGTTGCAAACCTTGATAGAAACCTATGAAGTTACACCGGAAGAAGCCGAAAGAGACATAGATGAGTTTTTGGATGTATTGTATAAAAACAACATTTTGTAGTCTGTAAATTAACGCTATTAGAGGAATAAGGATGAGAAATAGGTTTAAGAATCCCGGAATATACACGAGCATTTTATACATTATTGCTACCGGCTATTTTGGTAAGCAATTGTTTCAATTACAACTTTTAAAGAATAGAGACATGGCGATAGTAATGCTTGGCATTGTAATAATAGGGGCAATTTTATTTTTTATGACGCTTTCAAAAAATAGGCGACGAATAGCGAGGATTTTTGGAAATGGTTTTGCAATAGCATTCAGTATTTTGTTCCTAATAGGAGGTTTTGGTCTTTCTATAGCAAATTCATTAATTTCCGACATTACAGTACAAAATGTGGAGCATAAGGATATTTCACTAATTGTTTTGAAAGAAAATGATATCAAATCTGTTGGAGATATAAAAGAGGATGATACATTGGGGTATCAGACAATTTGTTATCCGGAAAGTGCAGAGAGAATGTTAAAAGCACTAAAGGAAGAAAGAGGAATTGAAAATCCAAAACAAGAATTTGGTACAATCAATGAAATGGTTAAAGGTTTATATGAGGAGATAGTACCTATTATCATTTTAGACGAAGCTTACCGAAATGTACTAGAAGAAGAATATCCAACATTTACCAAAGACACGAGGGTGATTTATACGATAAACTACCCAGAGGAAGAAATGAATTTTGTAAAAGATGTTAATATTACGAAAGATAGTTTTGTAGTATTGATTAGTGGTATAGATACCTATGGTAAAATTTCGAGCATCTCCCGTTCGGATGTTAACATTATTGCGGTGGTGAATCCTGTTCAGGCAAAAATACTTCTAATTAGTATACCACGAGATTACTATGTTCCTATTATGAGTGGTGGAAGTAGCATTGGTCGCGGAGAAGGACAGATGGATAAGTTAACGCATACAGGTCTGTTCGGACCTCAATGTACGATGAATACGTTGGAAGAATTGTTCGATATTCCGATTCATTACTTTGTCAGAGTTAATTTTACAAGTGTTGTTGACATTGTGGATGCTATAGGAGGTGTTACTGTTCAAAGTGATTATGCCTTTGGGGAATTTGTTGTTG
>JAZRPT010000160.1:0-4474 GCA_045649385.1 Faecalimonas sp.
TGCAACCAAGAGTAAAAACATGCTCCTCCTCGCCACCATGGGAACTACATACAAAAGCATCCCCTACGAGGCATACTATTGCTCTCGCAACTTGGAACACGTTTTGTATGATATTGAGAAAGACTGTACAACAAGGGAAAAGCTGAAACTCTCCGACCAATTCGATGAGCAGTATAGGGACACCCCGACAGATTTTCTCAACTTCATTTCAGCTGTTCCTCCGGCCGTTCCTGTCAGCGAATACATTGACTCATGGGACTACATTTCCAAACAGGGAGAGCTGCATTCCTTGGAAAGAGGATGCAATCTGCACATCCTGTTGCACAAGATATTGAAGCGCCAGAGCTAAGAACAAAAAAATGACTAAATAGCATTATAAATAACAAAAAGCTCAAATGAATAATTATTCATCAAACAACCAAATTGTTTTTTGCAAGAAATTCGCAGATGCAATTTTCAATGAATGTGCTGCAGTATTTGTCGGTGCAGGTATGTCAAAACCATGCGGCTTACCTACATGGAAAGAGCTGCTTCAATCTCCGCTCGAGGAAATAGGTCTTAATGTAGATAAAGAAACAGATTTAATTTCTGTAGCTCAATTTTATGCTAATACAAAAAGTAGACGCAGTGACTTAACTCAACACACCATTAACTTATTTACTTCAAAGCGAGCACAGCCCTCCGAAGCTCACAGGCTCTTAGCTTCTCTCCCCATAAAAAAAATATGGACTACAAATTATGATACACTATTGGAACAAGCATATGCTAAACAAGGGAAGAAAATTGATGTAAAACGAAAATCAACGGACTTATGTTATCCAATTCCAGGAAGCGATGTCATCATTAACAAAATGCATGGTGATATATCACTAGCAAGCGAAATTACTCTTATAAGTGAAGATTATGAATCCTATCACAGCAAGCACGAACTGTTCAGCATTGATTTAAAAACAGACCTTGCATCGAAAACATTTTTATTCATAGGATTCAGTATGAGTGATCCCAATATCCTTAGCACGCTAGGCTATATGAGGGAAAGATTGAACAAGCACATTCGCACACATTTTTGTATCTATAAAAATATTCAAAAAGAAGACTATAGCAGCCATTCGGATTTTACTTATTTCCAAAACAGAGAAGAACTTTGGATTGAAAATCTAAAAAGATACGGCATAGAAGTTGTTAGAATTAATGAATACTCTGAAATCAACAATATACTTCGCACAATAAAGCAGATTATATTATCCAAAAGCGTATTTATATCAGGTTCTGCGGAAGTATATGAAACTCTATCTAAAGAGGAAGGTGAAAACTTTATACATCAATTAGCATACAAACTTGCTAAAAACGGATACAAGATTGTTTCAGGATTTGCTTTGGGCGTTGGTAGTAGCGTAATTAATGGGGTCTTGACTCGTGCATATGAAGAAGGACAAACAGTAGAAGGGAAATTGATATGCAGGCCATTTCCAATCAATATAAAAAATCCTGTCGACAGAAAAGAAAAATGGAAAAAGTACCGAGAAGATATGATAGCGCTAGCTGGTAATGCTATATTCATTTTTGGAAATAAGCGTTTGACTGAAACAACGTCTGAAAGATTAAACATTATAAACGCAGATGGTATGATTGAAGAGTTTGAGATTGCGAAAGCTCAAGGATTAAGGCTTTTTCCTATCGGTCAAACCGGCTATACTTCCAGAACTTTATGGGGAAAAGTCTCTGAAGACATGAGCTTATACTATCCGACGCAAGATTTACAAAATGAGGTTCAAATTATGAATGACATTCCTCTCAATCATACAGAAAAACTCGTCGACGCTATAATAAACTGCATTCAGAAATCGCAACCTTTTTAAAATATATGGCTCACAAGACATTTATATCCTACAAATACAGCGAATCAGTTGAACTAAGAGATAAAATCATATCCTCTTTAAAAGATGACGCACGGTACTATTGTGGCGAAACATCCGATTCTCCTAATTTAACAGATGAATCAACAGAAAAAATTAAAAATATTCTAAAACAAATGATTTGGGGGACAAGCGTCACCATAGTCATAGCATCACCAAAAATGAAAGAAAGCAAATGGATGGCTTGGGAAATTGAATATTCGCTCAAAGAAATAACACGAGAAGACACAACCTCTCGTAGCAATGGGGTCGTCATTGTCGCACAGAAAGACGCAAATGGGTCATACGATTGGCTAATTTCTCAAATAACAGCAAACGATAAATGTCGTTATGTTTCCCATAATACTAATGTTTTACATGATATTATCAACAGAAACAGGCACAACAGGAAAACGCCAATATACAAGTGTGAGCTTTGTAAGACAGTCGATGCTTTAGAAGGGTCATACATGTCTATTATCAAAGAAGATGAATTCCTAAAGAACCCTAATAAATACATAAACAATGCTTTTGATAAAAGTCAAAAAATTGGTGAGTATAAGATATCAAAGCAAGTTTAAATAACTCAATAATCATTGCGAGTTAGGAATAGGGCCTCTATAACTCGCATACACGCCTGACACACAAGGAGAGGGGGAGTAAATTCCTAAGTGACGAAAAAGGCCTTTATGGGTATCCTATTTGAGTTTGGAATAAAATGTGTACGGGTCTCCGAGTAGACTATTGCCTAACAATGGAATCTTGGGAGCCCCCGGCAATCTATTCGCGCAAGCCATCGATGAAGCGAAAGGAGGCACGCGTGAAACCATTCAACGATAAACATGACAAATGCGCATTAGTCTGGAAAATTCTATCACAATAGCACATGTAACATGCAAGTATTACCATTCTACAATATCTCCACTTGTTATTTCTCTCAATCTCTTAATTCGTTCTTTTTCATCAGCAGAGGCGTCTGGGTATTGCATAATCTTCCATCGAACATTGCGTAATTTTGGTATGAGGATATTTTCAAAATACCCCCAATCCATTCTACCCAAAGAGTGGCCCGCAACAATAACTTCATCGGGTTTATTTGCTTCGATGAAGGATTCTAATCTTGAATAGTTTTTCTTTATATCCTTAGAGAGAGAGTTTACGATATTTATGTAAGTAAGGACACCTGCTCTTAACGACACCCCATACATTTCGTCTTTTCCATATTGTTTCTCTAGCTCTTCGTGTATGAGTTGTCGAGATATTTCTGTGTTTCCAAATTGAATACAATTGAGCACACATTCATCACTTATCGAGCCTTCTGTATCTTTTGCGGCTTCCATCATTTCGTTAATGGAACCATGTATATACAGAATATTATCTGCGGGTATACCATATATTTTTTCCAATGTATGAGTATAATTAAAATTGACGAAAAAATCGGTTACTTCGGGGAAAACTTTATTACTACTCTGAATATTGTCGTAATTGATAGTTCTTAACCAATTCCCAAAATGTTTTCCGCTGAATGATTTAATGTAACTCAATTCATTATCTACAGCTATTTCGCAATCTGACCACTTTGAGTCAGAGTCATCCGCAAAACTAGGATAATTGTCTGGAAACAAATCCTCCAATTTCCACGTCAAATCAAGATTCATATTGTCTTCTAAGCAGGACCAAGCTTTATCTTTATCATCCCAGCAGGCATCTTCTTCAAAGGAAATTAAATAATCTGTATTGTTTTTCTTCAGGTAATCCCTATAATCTGCATACCTCGTTTTCATACCGTGATGCAAATCAAATCCATTTCCGCATATGTATAACCTTTTCATAGATAAGCCATTTCTAATTATGATTTCTGACTTTAGTGATTGTTTCATTAAATTGTTCAGTTTAACCGCTTGTCTAAGCATACACAGAAAATACATTTTGTCAAGGAAGTGAAAAATCAGTGAAAGACGTAATACTTTCCTGATGTTCCCTTCCTCGGAAACGTACCCTTCTCAAAGGGTATCAAGGCTGACTTCTTACGAAGTCAGCCTTTTTCGTTGTACCGGTTTTCACGCAGCTATAACTGCAAAAAAAGCGGAGCTATGGGTCAAACCCAAACTTTTAGCGGAACATGGAGTCGTTCCAGATAAGCCTAAAGAGCTGAATAAGTAAAGACGTTCGCTCTGCTATTTCTGTTTTTCCAAAATGCTCATAGGCCTTGAACGATAGTCCATATTCTAAGATGAACTTGTTAAACTTCGGATTGTTTTGATATGCAAGCTGCCCCAAAGACTCAGTGTATATGTTGCCCTCGTTGGAACAATACTTTTTTAGTTTCTCCTCGTAAAGGGAATCGTTCAGGCTGGCGTTAATACTCTTATGCAGCAGAAGCAATGCTCCTATCCTGTTGCGCCAACGCTTGAAATCATCAGGATCAGAATATTCCGCTGTAAATAGCTCGAAGTGGTCGGTGATAATATGCTCAATCTCGAAGGGATTTTTTGTCTTATTATTCATGTAGTTGCAGTAATTAGGTGCAACTCCCGAACATTCCTCAATGAAGCTTGTCACACGAGCAATAATGTGTT
>JAZRPT010000161.1:0-11750 GCA_045649385.1 Faecalimonas sp.
AAACAATGCCTCTGCCAAGGTCTTTGCAAGCTCCGTTTTTCCTACACCGGTAGGACCAAGGAATAGGAATGACCCAACCGGACGATTTGGACTTTTGATTCCTACACGTCCACGTTTGATTGCCTTTGCCACCGCTGTTACGGCCTCCTCTTGACCTATCACACGTTTGTGCAATGTTTGCTCTAATTTTCTTAGGCGAGCCCCCTCTGTCTCAGTCAACTTCTGAACTGGGATTTTCGTCCAAGAAGATACCACCAATGCAACATCTTCTTCTCTTACTTCCAGCTGTCTTTTCTCCTGTGCTTTACGGAAACGTTTCTTTGTACTTTCTATTTTCTTTCCAAGTTCCTCTTGCTCTTTTTGAATAAGAGATGCCTTTGCAAAATTACCTGCTTTAATTTCTTCTTCCTTATTTAAAAGCATTTCTTGAAGAGTTTGTTCCATTTTCTCCAAGTTCTCCGGAACCTTAAAGCCGCGAAGGCTCACTTTAGAACATGCTTCATCTAATACATCAATTGCCTTATCCGGCAAATGTCTGTCGTTGATATATCGTTCCGATAATTGAATCGCTGCTAAAAGTGCTTCATCTGTAATAGATACGTGATGATGCTCCTCAAATTTAGCTTGTAAACCTTCTAAGATTCTTTTGCACAAATCCACATCCGGTTCCTCTACCATAATTGGTTGGAATCTACGCTCTAACGCTGCATCCTTTTCAATGTGTTTTCGATATTCGTTAATGGTGGTTGCGCCAATCAGTTGAATATCCCCACGGGCCATAGATGGTTTTAAAATATTTGCAGCATCGAGGGCGCCTTCTGCCCCTCCCGCACCAATAATGGTGTGAATCTCATCCAAAAAGAGAATCACATTTTTATCTGCTTTCACTTCCCGCAAAAGTTTCTTCATACGGTCTTCAAATTCACCACGGTATTTGGTGCCTGCCACCATGCCGGACAAATCCAATGTTAAAATGCGTTTCCCTCGCATTCCCTCGGGAACAATGCCCTCTGCTATTCTACTTGCTAATCCCTCGATAATTGCTGTTTTACCGACACCTGGTTCTCCAATCATACATGGATTATTCTTAGTTCTTCTGCTAAGCACTTGCATGAGTCTCTCAATTTCCGCTTCACGTCCTACTACCGGGTCTAACTTGCCTTCCGCCGCCCGCGCTGTCAAGTCTGTACTAAACTGTTCCAGCATACCGCTTTGCACACGTCCGCCTTCCAGTCCTTCATCATAATCTTTTGGATTGATTCCTACAACGTGTAAAATATCATCATGAATCTTTGCTAAATCCACATTCAAAGTTGCAAGACTACGCGTAGCCACACTGTCCACATCTTTTATCATTGCAAGCAATAAATGTTCTGTTCCTATCTTATCTGAGTTTTGTCTGTCGGCCTCCACGAGTGCATTTTCTAAAAGAAATTCTAACCTTGGACTGTACTCCATCTTCTTACTTTTTTCTTCTTGGAATGGCGCTCCCAGTTCTTCTATAATCTTCTTTATCTTATCTTCATCCACATGGTGCATTGCAAGTACTTGTCCCGCAACGCCTGTAAATTCCTTACGCAATGCCAAAAGCAAGTGTTCCGTTCCTACATACGGATGTCCCCACCTTCTAGCCAGACTTTTGGCCGTCGCCAATACTCTTTGGGCCTGTGATGTAAAATCTTTTCGCATCTTTTTATAACCTCCTTAAACTAGCACTAAATATACTCGTCAAATATTTCGTCTACTAATGTATAGACATCCTCTTTTGTAATGTTTTTACATCTGCCTTTCGCAAGAACCACTGACAATTGACGTTTCATATCCTCAAGTGCCTGCAAGCGATTCATGTCAATTGCAATCACCGCACCACGTCTCCTATCCAAATGTATGATTCCTTCTTCTCTTAGTACTGCATATGCCTTATTTACTGTATGCATATTAATTCCGATTTCCTCTGCCAATTGTCGAACAGATGGCAAGGAATCTCCTTCTCGTATTCTAGATGTAGCTATCCCCAGAATAATCTGATTACGCACCTGCATATAGATTGCTTCGTCGCTATTAAAATCAATTTTAATTAACATATCTTTCACCTTTTTCTTGTGTTATAACGATATTATAACATGTCGCACAGATTTGTCTATAATAAATGCGATTGTATACAAAAAAGGATGCGACCTTAAAAATCGCATCCCTTCCGACTATAAACTACATTTTTATTTTTCAATCTTACTCTCTACTTTTCCATCTGTTATCTTAATAGATAACCAGCCTTCTTTTACCGGAATCTTTGCTTCTAATTCTTCAACTCCCATCATATGTGGAGTAATCTCATAAGATGCACCACCATCAGATAGTTTCAGTCCAATCATATGTTCCACAATAAATGAAAGTACTCCGGAAGCCCAGCCGTGACACAGTGAATGACGGAAGCCCTCGTAGCAAAATGCACCGTAATCTCCGTGAATGTCTTTCTGCCCTTCTTTTGGGAGTTCATCTATACGTCCGCTTCCCTCTAACCAATCCATATGGAAATCTTCCCAGAAGGATGTTGCCCCACGGGATAACATGGCACCAAAGTATTCTTTTATGATAGAAAGCATATTCTTTCCACCTGCCATTGCATCTGCAGTCAGAATATAATACGCCATAAATGTAGAGAATCCGTCAGCTCCGCCTTTTTCCAAAAACAGAGCATCTCCGTCTACATTTCTTCCTGCAAGAATTTGGAATGCACGTATCTGTTTAAACTCACACGGTTTGTCAAGATACGGTTTTAATTTTTGTATAATTGCACGGCAATTTTCGTTATCTTCCATTTGTAAGTAACTTTTTGCCGCAACCATAATAATCGCTGCCGTGCCAATTACAGCATCACTCTTACCGCACGTTGGCCAGTCCAAGAAAAAGTCCATCTGACCTGCCGATAATTGGAAATAAATCGTTCCATCATCTAAGATGCTTGCATCAAAATTCTTCATGATGGCTTCCGCATAATCTTTGTTATTTTCAAAATATGTAGTATCTCCGGTCATTTTACAGTAATCACACAAATTGATTACCCACCATGCAGAATAGGATGGAATATTATTCATCCATGTATCTGCCGGAGTCTCTGAACGCAAGAATGAAAGTGAATTGGTTACGTTTTTATTTGCGCCGTACAAATAAACTGAGTTCACAATCTCCTGATGCAAATCCCCACACCAAACCAATCTGTCACGCTTAATACCGTCCCAAATATAACCATTTTGGAAATTCAGTTTTAATGTATAGGCTGCCGTATCAATAATTTTGTTCAGTTCTTCATCACTGGTTTTAATATAACCTTCTTTTTCAAAAACAGGCAATGTGCTAACAGCAAAAATATTTTTCACCCAAACAACATCTTCTGTTAAAAGTTCAATTCGTACAAATCGAAAACCAGTCTGCCCAAATGTCAAATCAGACATATTTGAAATGTCTGCCACAAAATCACGTGGCGAGTGGTCATTTGTTGCATTCTTCTCTCCTATGGAAGAATAACATTCCGAAAGGGATTCTCCAAAGGTAATCCGAAACTTCGTTTCTCCTTGCGTCAATCTTGTTATAATACGAATACCGCCACATAGTTCTTTCCCGTAATCTAAAACAAGATATGCGCCCTTTTCCGTAAATTTCGCAACATAGTCATTCGAAAACGAAACACACACCGATTTTTCTTTCATAAGTTCTTCCACGCAATCGATTTTGTCGAAAGCCCTTATGGAAACAGGCATTACTTTTTTCTTCTCAATAATATAATCTTCATCTTTCCAATATTCTAGCATAAATTTTTCCTTCCTCTGCATGATTTAAAAACATGTCTTAAGCACGGGCAGTACGATGATTTCATACCATATATCATACTACAAACATGTAAACAAATACAACTAAAAATTGACTTTAAACACCCTTGCTCTAAATTTTTCTTTTAAATTCACGCAAAGCACTTGTTTTCCTTCATTATATTCAAATTCCACAGGCAACCCTTCCGGATAAAAGCATTCTATCTCTACATTCTTACCCTCCGGTACAACAATTGGGATTTCCTGCGTTGCATTTTCGCCATCTTTTCTCCACACTGACAAATACCAATGCGAGCCACAATCCAACGCTACTGCTGCCCATGGTGCATCAAACCCAATGATACCAAGTGGAAATCTAGGTAACGCCGCTTTAATATCTTGTCGAATTGATTTATAACATGCAATCCCTTCTTTTACACGTGCAAAGTTCGCCTTTGGAAGTTGATTCAAAAAACCACTCTGGTGCACACGTCCAAGCATTGCATTCACCATATTAAATACGGTCTCTTCTTCGTCCGCTTCATAATTCGGATAAGACCACACTGCAGCCTGCTCTGGCGCAACCACGCTACCTGCCATTGCGGAGATAGATGGATATAACTCATAATGTGTCTGGTCGCTGGTAGATTGAATACTCAGCCTTGACAGCATCGCATAATCCATGCGTTGCCCACCTGATGCGCAGTTTTCAATCACAACATCCGGATGTCTTTCTAAAAATGCATCCAGCCATTCCAAATATGCACGGCAATGTCCAAGAAGCCCACTTCCGGCACTCTCGGCATTCCAATCTGTTCCTAGCCCCGCATTGATATTATAGTCAACTTTCAAATACTTAAGGTCGTACTTATTCACCACTTCTTCCAGTGTATCATCTGCAAACTTACGCACTTCCGGATTGCGAAAATCCAACTGCCAGCGATAGTGTTCCAACGTGCGTTTTCCATTTATCTGGAAAAACCAATCATCCGGCATCGTCTTCCCTATTTCACTATCCGGCCCAACGCCCTCGATCTCAATCCAAAGCCCCGGCTTCATGCCCCTGCTTCGAATATAATCAATCACCTCAATCAGACCATTTGGAAATCTCCAGGTCGACTCCTTCCACACACCGATAGATGACCACCATGTACCATCGCCACCTTCCAATTCAGAAAACCATCCGGCATCAATGACAAAATACTCTGCTCCTGCTTCAGCTGCTGCATCAATAAGCGGAAGTTCTTTTTCAGTAGTTGGGTCTGCAAATAAGCAGTTCATATAATCATTGAAAATAACCGGTAACTGTTCATTATCTTCATTCTTTCTTCGAATATTTCGGCGATATTTCGTCATCTCACCAATGACTTCGTCATACCCACCAGCTGCTACACCAAATGCAACCGGAACTGACACAAAGGTCTCCCCATTTTTCAATGTCTTTAAAAAATGGTTATGTTCATAGTCCGGTCCACAGAGTTGAATATATAGGCCTTCATTTGGCTCTGCATGTCCCACTTCACAGTACCAAGAGCCGTTGTTCTCAATCTGCCAGCAGAATGCTTCGTTGTCTGCCGGATTTTCATACACACCTGTTGGTGCCTGCTCTGAGCTGGACCATGTGCCAGTCTGACTCCACGACAACTTTTTCGTACAACCTAAATTATATTTTGTCAGTCCCATCTGGTAGACACTGTTTCGTCTCCATTGTAATTCTCCGTGACAACCACTATGTGGAATAGAAATATAAGTCTCTTTATCCCACTGTTCATTCTTAAGCGCTAAACCTGCAAACTTAAAAGAAGATATATAATCAATCGTCTGCTCTTCCCCAGAAATATTTGTAATCTCTACAAAGGAGCGAACAACTGACGCATTATCATAGAAGCAATAGTTCATGCACACTTCTGTTTTTCCATTTGACAAAAGCACTTTCAGAAGTTGTCCTTCTTCCGTTTTTGCAACATGATGTGACACATAACACAATTCCCATGCCGGACTTGTCATTGTATGTCTCGAAGCATGGTGGTCATTGGTGTCATGTCCAAGCATATGTAGTTCCAAAAGCGAATGAAACGAACTGTAATTCTCCATTTTGTAGTTTTCGCTATCAAATGGCTTTGTAGAAAAATGGATTAACCTTGCACGTCCTGCATCATCTTTGTCAAGAACAAAATGTAAGCCACCACTTTGAAGTTCTGTAATCAACATAATCTATTCTCCTTCGTATTACAAATTCCAAAGTATTGTTTTCTTAATAAAATATGCCCCAAGCGCCTGTGTCTTTAGAGTCTTCATCCTCTTCTTCGCCTTCTGACGGTTCTTCAGTTGTGCTATCTCCTTCTTCATCACTGTCATTTCCAGCACCACCACTTGGTTTGTCGTCACTTGGTTTGTCAGCAGGCTTGCTATTATCCCCTTGATCATCATCCGATGTGTCATTATCTCCGTCTTGGGTGTCGCCACCGTTGAAATCAATCATAGTGTCCTCATCTAAAACAGGTCCATCCTCAGAATCTGATTCCTTTAAACCACCTTCTGCTTTCTCTTCCACAGTGTTGTCATCGCTTTCATGTACAATCACATCATTTCCTGTATTGTCCTTATCCGTTTTCCCATTGTCTTTACCCAAAGTGAAAACAAGTATGAGTCCCACCAGAAGTAATACACCGATAATAATAGCAATGATATATTTCCTTTTCATACTTTTTCATGCTCCTTTATATATGTTCCATATCACCACGAAAAGAAAGGAAGGAAAATCCAACCTTTCTTTTCGATTTATCTAGTATAATTTAATATATTATGCTCCAAACGTTTTCGCCGTCAAACAGATTTTCACTTGCATCACAGAAGTCTTCTTGATCAACCGTAAATTTATAAAAATCATCTGCTATTGGTGCATCACTGCTCTTATCTTCAGCTTTTCTTTCAAATCTCAGATTGACGAAAATATCCATTTCATCTCTGTTTGTCAGGTCACTTGTATCACCTATGCATCGAATTGTACCATCGGCAAGCACATTGAATTCCATTTCATCAAACACTTTTCCGTATTCAATACCTTCTTCTACGCCAAGGAATTTAAGACCATCCACGGATTTTAAATTCAATCTTCCTGCTGCTGCCGGATTATCTTTATTCAGAATATTAAGGTTTACTGGTACATTCACATAGTAAAGATAACCATCTTCCACATGTGCAAATTTACTAAGTCCATATACTCTTACGCCATCCAATGTATCCCAGAATGGCTTGATACAAATGATTGTTCCATGATGTTCTGTAGGAATCTTTCCTACTGTACATGTTGTAAAACGTGAAGCTGCATCTCCAAACAATTGTGAAGGTACATAAGTATCTGGTTCTGCATCTTCTTGACTTTCATAATAATTGAATTTTTTGTATACCGTGTCTGTTTCAACTGTGGAAAGTTTTGCTTCTACGCCATCCACAATTTTCGATACTTGGAAACCAAATTGGCTATAATTCGTGTTATCTGTCGCTGAAATAACTCTGATAACAACATCATCTGACGATGCAGTTGTTCCTGCCCAGTTTTGACATTTTACACTCATGGTCTGTGCCGGAACAAATTTGGCAACAACGGTCCCAGTTAATCCGTCTTTGGTTTCAACCGGTGTGTATGTATTATCATTTTTTGTGTACCATCCACCGAAGAAGTATCCGACATCATTGCTGTCAACCCCTGTGTATTCCGGTGTTTTCACTCCCCAATAATCATTTGGGTCTAAGTTAGAGTATTGTACGTAAATCACGCCACTTGTTTCCGTTCCAACCACTTCTGCTGCAGATGTACCAATCGTTGAACTCAAAGTTCCTACTGCAACAATAGCAAGCGCAACTACCGATATAGTTACTGTTTTCAATATATTTAATATATGCTTTTTCATTACATTTTCCTCCTTCCCATACAAAAATTAATTAAAACCTAAATCAACATCTGGATCTGTAGGTGTTGTCGCACCCGCACCTCCATTGCCAAACTGTGATGCATCCACAACAGTTTGTACGCCATTAAATTCTATAACTTCCATTTCTGGTTCTTCATATCTCACTCGTTATTCCTCCTTTCGAGTTCACATTGCAAAACCTGTTACCAAATCGCTGCATCTTTCGATTCACGTATCGTTTTACCATTATAAATAAAGGTTTTAAATTCATATTTTTTGAAGTTTATTTCTTTTGAAACACCATTTATTGTAATGGTTGCCTTTGTACCCAACTTGTAATTATTATGTAATCTCACAAGATAAGTACCATTTTTTCTGCGTTTAAATGCAGTAATCACAACGTTTTCATTAGAAACGGTAATCAACTCTTTCGGTGCATCGCCATTTCCATGCGGGAATGTCAGCACACTGTAAAGCGGTTGATTAAATTCTTGCGCATTTTTTTCACACTCGCATACCTTATTTACACCCATACGAAATTCAAAGTCATGAGTTCCTATTTCAATAAATGGGGTGTAACGTGTATCGTCTACAATAAGCGGAACCCCTTCATCCGTTGGATGTGCACAGTATGCAGAGCCATTCAGCAGCGTTAGATACAAATTCTTTTCCTCTTTCGAGTAAGAATGAATACCACTGCGATTATAAATAACAAATGCTTTTTCGTCGTTTTCGACACCCACGAAACGGTTACCTGGTTTTTCATCACCATCATTTTGGTTGTACTCTGTTCCATAAGCCGCCTGCGTGAAAAATCCTTGTTTCCCATTAAGCGGCATTTTTATCTTTAAGCCCTTACCTTTTCCATTCCAAATCACATGAGCACTTACGTCCATATAAGGAAGATTATGGTAAAACTTATAGTTTACAACTACATGTGATCCATCTTGGCTAAACAATGCTTCTACTTGAGTAAGTACAGGCCCATCCTCTAAAATAGTTACGCCCTTTAAGCCTTCAAACAAGCCATTTCCTGTCTTATCCAAACTCATTGGTCGGTGATTGCTACCTAGTTTGTTCATTCTCCAACCCCATGGGTCCTCATTATCGTCAAAAACAATCGGATGGAACAAACCATCAGAAGCATACTCTATGCCATCTTGAATATAGCTTTCTATCAAACCGGTACTTCTACTGATTTTCACTTGTTTAAACTCATCTTTTAGAAGAATGTCATCTGCAGATGCATCACCGGCGTAACGTAGCGGTTCTTTTTCAACAGTTTCGGTATGAATGCCGAATTGTGTAACCGACATAGCCGGATATGTGTATCTGTAAATCATGCGTTTTCTGCGTGAAAAGTTTATAATAGATTCCTCTAATATCACTTGAGAATCCACCGTTTTACCATTAGAGTCATACATGTTTAAAACATAACTACCCGGTTTTGGTTCAAACAGTTCCGTTTCAACTACTGTAGTTATTTCATATGGATGTGGATTAAGTACTACAAAACAATCATCTCCATCCTTTGCCTTTGGTAGCATACCACTAAATCGGAAATAGCCATTGTAAAATTCGCCATTTACCTGTTGAATCGCTGCCAGTGCCTTTTCAATAGACGAATCGGTACCTGTCTTTATGGATGTGCCCGAAAGCACATCGTGAAATTCGATTTGACAAAGAGTTCGCTCTGCATTTTTAAACACTTCTCGGTTATACTCATATATACCGGCGATTCCCAACATTGAGAGAAAACGCTCTGCGCGGTATATTGCATTTTCAAGTCGGTCATGTACCTGCTTGATTGCATTTACCGAAGAGTACGATTTTATAAATGCAATAATCTCTTCCGAAAAATCCTGTGTCGGTGTAATGGCTTCAAAATACGCATCCGGAGTGGAATGTATAATTTCCCAAGTCCCCTTCTTTTCGTCTGTAAGACTGATGATATCATTTAAGTCTTTCTCTGAATTGATGCCACCATGGTTTCCAACACCCCAAAGGATAATCACGTCATCCTCTTTGTCGTTTTCGTAAACCTTTGCTTTTCGAATAATATCGTCCTTCGCTTGTCCAGGCTGACTACAATAGATGTCCAAATCTTCCTGGCGAAGTGCTTTTATTTTGCTGCCATCATATCCTTTCCACCAAAATGGTCCATGTGGAAGCTCCTTAAGCCAAGTAAACCAAGGAAGTGGTCTGCAGAACAAATAGGATTCGAAACCGCATTTTTTGAGAATTTGCACTAATCCTTTTGTATGGCCGAAAGCATCAAAGTTGATTCCGGTTTTTGGATATGTGTTAAATTTTTCAGTAAAGTATTCTTTGCCTAAACTGATTTGGCGTATGAACGACTCACCGGACGGCACAAGGCAATCCGGTTGATCGTACCAACCGCCCATGATATGCCATTTTCCCGCTTTGACCAACCTTGCTATTTCTTCAAATAGAGCCGGGTCAAATCGTTCTATATACTCATAAAGGATAACCTCATTGTGACAAAAGATATAATCATATTTTTCAGCAAGGCGCACTGCACTGTAAAATGTTGCCAGTGCAGCTGCTGCGCCTTCATCCCAATTCCATTGCCAAACAGGGTCCAAATGAGCATTGCATACAAGGTGAAGTTTTTTCATGTGTTTTCCCCTTTTCGTTAGCTATTCTTTTTCTTCTTTTTTAAGAATAGGACAAGAAGTATAGCTCCTATAATCAATACCGAACCGCCGGTAATTGCTACCGGTATGATTGGGAAGGTTGATGTGTCTTCTACCACAACATCCTTCTTAGGTTCCTCAGATACTTTGATTTGAACGGTTCCTTTATCTTTGCCGTTAAACTTACCGCTCACTGTGTATGTTCCGGTTTTTGTTGCTGTGAACACACCGTCTTTCAGCGTAGCACCTTCACCATCTACTGTATATTCAGCACCCTCTAAGATTGCCGGATAAGTCGCAGATACACGAACCTGTTCGCCGATATAGCATTCGCTTGCACTTACTTCCAACGTATCTAATTCCACTGGAGTGGCATTGAAATATTGCGGGCAAGAAGCATATATCTGGAATTCTCCTGCGTTACGTGCAGGATCCATCGGATCATCTGAAGCATGGTCTACCACACTCATAATCAATTCGTCATTGCAATATACCTCAATAACACAGATATCTTCTGTTACGTTATAAATAGATACCGTGTATTTGTATGTCACGTCATATTCGAAGAATGGGTGGTTTGTCTTCTGCCAGTTATATGACATTCGATACTGGTCTAAAAGATTATAGTTAATACCATTCTTCCAAACTGCGATTTCCTGACTGTGAGTACCCCAAAGTTCCGGATTGTTTGGCATATTTTCTTCCGTCAGTTCAATATAACTAAAGGAAATATTATAACCATACAGAGCAGTTTCACTAATACCCATTTGCTCGTTCAACGGCTGTCCTCTAAGAATAAGACTGTTCGTCGGAAGTTCTTCATTCATAGCCATCATCTTTTTAGTTTCAAAGGTAAATGTTACATCCTTCATATCTTCTGTGGACTTGATAACATTAGTAGGTTCAAGACTTGTAAACATGATTCCTTGCTCTTCCTGTACAGGAATATAGCCTTCGATTCGGAATTTTTCCCAAAGCGAATCCAGTGCTTCCGGTGCTTTCGTCTCTGATTCGTAAGTCTCAAACCATGTACCGTTTGCATATTGCAGATAAAAATCACGCGTATTATTAATCTTATAACCACCGCAACTCCAGATAACATCACCAGGAATATAAAGAATATCACCATCTTTAAACTTACCAAACAAGTCTTCAGACAAAGAGATATATAACAGACGATTATTTTCAGTTTCCGCCTTGTTTGCATAAGTTGTAAATTCTTTTCCATTCAGATATGCAGTCAAGCCATCAAAATACTCAAACCACGCTGTTCCCGGAATCTCTTTATCCACATTTACATAGATATCCCAACGTGAAATATCCGAATTGTAGCTGCTGAAATTTATATGCTTAATGGCCAAATCTGTTACTTC
>JAZRPT010000162.1:0-2124 GCA_045649385.1 Faecalimonas sp.
AAGAAAAGACCTTAATATATGACACAAATCGCAACATAAACCGCTAAAATCTAAAGAATATAGAAAAAGAATACAGAAATAATAATCGGCAAAACCTATTGACAAACATCTATGTGTTGAATATAATAATACATAGATAAACGTCTATGGGAGGTGTTTCGAGTGGACGAGAGAAAAACAGCGCTCATATTCAAAGCGTTCTGCGATGAAAACCGTATCCGCATTTTGAAGATGCTGACAAGCGGCGAAAAGTGCGCCTGCAAAATGCTTGAGGAACTGAACGTTACTCAGCCTACGCTGTCCCATCATATGAAGATCCTTTGTGATTCCGGTGTGGTGGTTGGTCGCAAGGAAGGTAAATGGATGCACTACTCCATTTCAAGCGAAGGAGCAAAGGTTTCCGCAGAAAGTCTGGCAAAACTCACTTCCGTCAACTGCGGATGTGAAAGCAAGTCGTGTTGTGAAAAGTAAAGGTAAGTCTTATCTTTTCCGCACGACTTCCTTTAAGACTAATATATAGATACATTTGAATATGTGTATATGAGAAAGGAGATTTTATGGAAATCTTAAAAACTGCGTGGGATTTCTTTCAAACGGAAATTCTTGGTATGAGTTGGCTGAACCGACTCATAGGAACAATACTCAATGCTTGCGGATTGGATACTACAAACAGAATCGGCGGCAGCGTTCAGTTCTTCATTTACGACACAATCAAGATTATGGTGTTGCTTGGCGTTCTGATCTTGATTATCTCGTATATCCAAGGCTACTTCCCGCCGGAGAGTACAAAGAAGATACTCGGCAGATTCCACGGCATCGGCCCAAACATTATCGCCGCCTTGCTCGGCACGGTAACACCGTTCTGCTCCTGCTCGTCGATACCGTTGTTTATCGGCTTTACAAGTGCGGGACTTCCTCTTGGTGTAACCTTCTCATTCCTTATTTCTTCCCCGATGGTAGATCTCGGTAGTCTTGTCTTACTTATGAGCATTTTCGGTTGGAAGGTCGCTCTTCTGTATGTGGTGTTGGGACTTGTGATCGCCGTAATCGGCGGTACGCTCATCGAGAAGCTACACCTTGAAAATCAAGTGGAAGAATACATCCGAAACGGTAAGTCACTCGATATGCCACAAGAGGAATTACACTTTAGTGACCGTATGAAATATGCTTGGGAACAGGTTGTTTCCACCGCTAAAAAGGTCGCTCCCTATGTGCTTGTAGGTGTCGGTATCGGTGCTATCATTCATAATTGGATTCCCGAAGATATTATCGTAAAGGTGCTTGGCGGTAACAATCCTTTCGGTGTTATCCTCGCAACCATAGCAGGTGTGCCGATGTATGCAGATATCTTCGGTACAATTCCCATTGCCGAAGCATTGCTTGCAAAAGGAGCATTACTCGGTGTTGTCCTCAGCTTTATGATGGGTGTTACAACGCTGTCCTTGCCGTCAATGATTATGCTCCGCAAGGCAGTAAAGCCGAAGTTGCTCGGAATCTTCATTGCAATCTGTACGGTGGGAATTATCCTTGTGGGATACTTCTTTAATCTTATTCAGCCATTAATTTTATAAAATATATTTGGAGGTATCATTATGGCATTATTTAACTTTGGAAAGAAAACCGAGGAAAAGAAAGCTCCTGCGTGTGCTTGCAGTTGCGGTTGTCCCACAAGTGAATCAACCGAGATTGTGAACAAGTGCTGCGGCGAAGCGGTGGAAGGTGTCTGCTGCATTAAGGTCTTGGGTGCAGGGTGTCCGTCTTGCCATCAGCTTTACAAAAACACAAAAGACGCTGTAAAGAATATGGAACTCGATATTGAGGTTGAGTATATCACCGATATGGCAAAGGTGATGGAATACGGCGTTATGAGTGTTCCTGCCCTTGTTGTAAATGAAAGTGTCGTGTCAATGGGCAAAGTCTTAAAGGCAGCGGATGTAGAAGCACTCCTCCACAAATTGGGGTATTGATATGAAAAAGAAAATTGCTTTTATCTGCGTACACAATTCCTGCCGCAGTCAGATTGCAGAAGCACTCGGCAAGCATTTGCGAGGTAATGAGTTTGATTTTTACTCGGCAGGAACGGAAACTAAACCGCAGATCAACCAAGATGCTGTCAGGCTTATG
>JAZRPT010000163.1:0-23688 GCA_045649385.1 Faecalimonas sp.
TTTATCAAACTATAAGTTAGAGTTCTGGATGAAGTCGAATAGTAATGTCACAATTAATTTGAATGATAAGATATTCAAGTTAATGGGTGGAACCACTACCGAAGATTTTACGACTTATGCGTTGCAATTAAAGGGAACAACGATTTCTTTGAACAAAGATGAGTGGACAAAGGTCAGCTTGCCATTGGACAGTACAGCAAATGAGAATAGTCTGAAAGATGATTTTACAGGATTTAAGTGGGTTCGTTTCTTGATGACAAACATGGGAGCCGATACAAAGATAGCAATTTCTGACATGAGACTTGTTGACCTGACTGCATTCGTTACCACGAGTGACACACCAGATACCTCCTATTATACTATTCTTGCTAATAGTACATTTAAGTTTGTTGTAACAAAGAATGGAAATCCAGCAGTTGTTTTGAATAATAAGCAATATACTTTAGATAAAAATATCTGTACTGGACAGGATGTAAAAGTGAAAGCAGTACTAGACAACGGATATGTGAAGTTCTACGTGAACGATGTATTGGTAGGTATGGGTGTTTACGATGGAACAGCTGCCGTTGGAACGACTGGATACAGTATTGGTGGAGAAGCAACTGGAAACGTTATGAACGGGACCATTTCCAAATTAAATATATATAGTGATGCTACAATACATACTTGTATTGGCGAATGGGCGTTGATTGGGGATATCCAAGAGGTTGCCGAAACAATCGCTGATACATCAGGACAGAATAACACAGCAATATTCCGAGGCTCTAGAGCAGATGATTGGAGTGATTATCAGATTCCTACTGAGATTGTAGATAATCAGACTGTCATAAGTGGTGATGATAAGACAGATTTAAGAGCAGGAAGTGGAAACACGTTTAGCATTACAACTGAAAAGAGTGAAGTGAAAATAGGAACTGGTGCCTGCAAAATTGAAGGAAAAGAAGTTAATACAAACATTTTAATTGGACAGTTGACAAATGGTGTAGATATATCGAGACAACAAGAGGGCGGAATTCATTTCTGGCTATATGTTCAAGAAGAAACAACTTTTGGTGAAACGCTTAACATAGAAATAGGTAGTGCTAATACTTTCGATCAAAATGAATATCAGTGGGTTATGCAAAGCTCTGATGTAGTAGTAGGGCGATGGAATCCGGTATACCTAGAATTTGCGAAGGCGAGTGTCACAGGCGGTAAGCCAAACATGGAAGCAATTAATTGGATAAGATTTTATAGTGGTGCAAATTTAAATGGTACAGTTATCATTGATGAAGTAAAAGCAGTTATGCCGGAACAATCATGGTCACTTGTTTACATTCCAGACATGGAAAACCTGACTTCTACTGATGCTTATAATTCTACATGGAAAGCAATGTCACAATGGATTGCAGACAATGCAGAAACAGAGAACATTCAACATGTAATCGGTGGCGGAGATACAACAACAGATAATTCTGAAACAGCATATGCACGTGCTATGGAAGGCTATCAATTATTTATGAAGGATGTTTCTTGGAGTACAATGGTTGGCCTTAACGATTATGCAGAAGACTATACAAAACGTGATGCGTCACAATACCACACTACTTTTGGTGAGTCGGTCATTAAGGCATCCGCAGCTAGTGAAACGTATAAAGGTTCTTATGTTGATGCGGAGAACAAGAGTACAACAGAAAACTCTTACTATCGATTCAATGTGAATGGCGTAAAATGGATGATTCTTCAATTAGAATACAATCCACGTGCAGAAGTCCTCACATGGGCAGATGGAATTGTAAAAGAATATCCATTAGATAACGTGATTCTTACAACACCAGGATATTTGGATGGTTATGGTTCTAGATTATCTATGGGAACAACGACTTGGAATGCTTTAAGTGATAACCAAAACATCAAGATGATTTTATGTGGTCATTCAACAAACGGAACAGGTGCAATTGTTCAGGCGACAGAAAAATATAGTGATGGCAATGGTTCCGTTCCGGTTCTTATGATGAACGCACAGGATTTGGATGCAGGTGCTGAGGCATATTATACAGGCAGACCTTTGGGTATGATTAGTATCTTACGCTTTAGCGCAGATGGAACAAAGGTAGCGGTACAATATTATTCGCCGACAGAAGGCAAATCTTTTAGTCCGAATGATAATTATGGTAATGCCAATTCCAATAATCTGATTTTGGACATTGATACAGAGGTATGTACACCAATTATCACACCATATGGTGAAGAGTATAATACTACTTTTGCAGCAACTGTTGCTCCTACTGATATACCAGACGGTTATATTTTCTCAGGATGGTTCACAGATGAAGCATGTACGACGGCTTTAAAGGCGAGTGACAATGTGACGACTGCATATGCTAAATTTGTTGATGAAGAGATACTGAGTGTAAAGGCACAGGTAAAATTAGATACAGTTAAGGATGAAAATAATAAGGTTATTGGATATGAAATTCCAGAAGATATGACGGATATGCGTTTTGTAACAACCGTAGATTCTACAAAATACAAAGAAGTGGGATTTGAGATTACAGCGGATAATGCCGAGGGAACCCCTGTGACAATAAAAGTGGGTTCCGAGTATGTATACGAATACTTATATGCAGTAGGTAAGGTAGGAACAGAAGGTGCAGAACCAATGTCATATACTCCATCAGACACATGTTCACCACAATCTACGTTGTTTAAGACATTTACGGTGAAAGATATTCCAGCAGCAAGATATGGTGAAACGGGAGAGTTTACAGTTCGAGCATATTGGATAACGCAGGACGGAACAACTGTTTATGGAGATGTGGCCTATAAAACGGTACAAGGTGGCGAACCGTGAACTGGAGTAACCCAGCCTCAGATCGTAAGTACAGTTTATGAAACTGAGGATGTGGTAGTCGCTGACATTATCCCGACAGAAATGGCGGGATATGCAGTTGACCAGACAGGAAAATATGACAGTACAGATGGGATTCAGAAAGCACTTTGGGATTGCTTTTATGCCGGGGGAGGAACTGTATATCTTCCGGCAGGAACCTATCTTATTACAGATACGATATATGTACCATCTTACGTGACATTACGTGGTGATTATCAAGACCCAGATGCGATATCAGAAGGTGAAGCCTTAAACTATGGGACCATTGTTCTGGCACAGGTTGATTCTACTGATTCCGAATCAACAGGTACCTTTGTATTAAGAGGTTCATCAGGCGTAGTGGGACTGACAGTTTACTACCCAGAACAAACTTTGGATAATGTATTACCGTATCCATATACGTTTTATATTCCGATTGGAACAGACGGAAGTAGGGTAATGACCATCAAAGATGTAACGGTCATCAATGGATATCAAGGAATTGGGACACAGTATAATAAGAACCATGAGTGTTTGTTAGTAGAGAATTTTAAAGGAACATTTTTAAAAACAGGACTAGCAATTCATAATCAGTCTGATGTAGGAAGAGTCAATGAAGTGACAATCAGTAGCAAATACTGGGCAGAGGCAGCAGTTTCTTGTATGAAGAAAGAGGAAGAATATTCCATAAAAGCATACACGAAAGACAATACAATTGGACTTCTTGCAAGTTGCCTTGAATGGACAACATTTAGCAAAATCGCAATAGATAGTTGCAAAACAGCTGTACATCTAGAAGATGGTGGCGGAAGAACTATCGAGGGTAAGTCGCTGAATGCCATTTCAATTTTTGACGTGGCTATTTCTAACTGTGGCAAGGGATTTTTGGCCGAAGGCATGGATCCGCGTTGGGGTTCAATATTTGCGTGTAGTGGTTTGAGTGAAGTTGATAATAATACAACAGCTATAGTTAAAATGACAGATGTGGATGCTGATATTAAGCGAGTAGAATTAGGCACATTGTTTTCATGCAGTGATTTTTCGAAAACATCTACGACAGGTAGCATATCAACTGGAACAACAACTGTAACAAATAATGGACAAGAGGAGACGTTTAATTATAAAACAATCACGAGAGGTTCCCAGAATGATGCTGTGGTAATTAAAAATGCAGTACAAACAACCATTGATTTGTCTAATTATGAATGGGATGATTTGGCAATAGAATTTTGGATAAAGTGCTCTAATTCATCTGTTACAAGCTTTGATACAGGTAGTTATCTTCGAATGGGAACAGGTACTGCCGGTGAAGCTCCGTATCTGGAATTTGGCAAAGAGGATGTCATATTAACTGCAGGTGAGTGGACCAAACTCACATTGAATTTATGTGATGCTACACTGACTGGTAATTTGTCAACAGAGAATATGTTGTCTTGGGCTTGGCTCTGGGCAAATGGTGTGGGTGATTATAAATGGTTAGGTACAAGCGATAGTATTAGCATCTCAGATATAAAGATTGTTGAAGCAAATATCGTGAAAAATGCATCAGATGACTTAAGCAGTTATGAAATTAACTATGATGTAACTTATACAAAGCCAAAAGAGCAGTTGTTTGTCGCAGGCCTGCAAAAAGGAACTACAGCAGATGTGAGCGCAGAATTACAGGCAGTATTAAATCAGGCTGGAGCAAATGGTGGCGGCATTGTATATGTTCCGGGTGGTACATATCGATTAGACAACCCAATTGTGGTTCCGATAGGTGTAGAACTCAGAGGAAGTTCGGCAGTGGCAAATCGTGAACAACGGACATATAGCGCAGGTACATTGTTCCTTTGCTACTATGGCGATGATGCATCTTATAATGCAGAAACGGATAATGCATTGATTACTCTTAATGGAAAAAATGCCGGCATAAATGGTATACGCATTATTTATCCAGAGAATGGTTCGTATAAGGAAGATTTGAATACGACTTACACAATACGCGGAAAAGGCGCAGGTGTTTATGCTGTAAATTGCTCTATTATGGCTTCTGCATATGGGGTAGATTTCAGGAACTGTGATAATCATTTCATCAAGGGAGTTTATACCTGTTGTTGGTATAATACATTCCAACTTGGTGGTGAAAATGGAGTCATTCGAGATTGTCTTCATAATGGAAATATGATGTTACGAACAACTGCGGATGGTTTACCAAACGATTGGCCAACAGAAGATGCTGACGGAACTAATATAAGTGACCTTTTAGGAACTACATCACAGTATATTATCTTAGAAGATGCAGAGAATGAATTAGTTCTTGGCGTTTCTGCCTGTTCGACAAGTGCGTTGCTAGTGAATAAAAACTCGGTGGAAACTTTGGCTATAAATGTATGTTCAGACAAAATGGGAGCTGCAGGAATACAATTCTCACAAAGCGGTGAAAGTAGCATGACAGTTATAAATGCAATGCGCTGCCATGGAACATCATATAACTGTGAGGGTGGAACACTGCGATTGTATAATCGCATCTGTATTAATGATGTTAAAGAAGAGAATGTAACAATAATAGATTAGTTGAATTAGCGAGGAGGAAAAGTAGTGATTCAATATTTAGAACCAGAAATAGATGTAATATATTTTAAAGAGACAGATGTTATCACTTCTTCCAATGAATTGATAAATCAGGGAAATGAAATACCAGGCGATAGCGGTGACGCGAATGATTTGTGGGGCTGGAAATAAATTATTAGAGGGCGAATGCATTAATGTGTATTCGCTTTCTAAGCTATCTTGAATTAAACTTTTAAGGGAAGATAAAGAAGAAAAATTGATTTGAAGAAGGCGGATAGACCAATGAAGATGAAGAAAGGAAAAAGATTGTATGCTGGATTTCTTGCTTTGATTTTGGGCATTTCAGTAATAGGGAATATTCCATATCTTGATCAAGGTGTAGTGAGTGCGGCGGATAATAATACACAGAGCAAAGGGCTTTTATTTGGTTCACCAGATGCAAAGAGAACCTATTTGCAATTATCAAAACCGTTGGAAAGTGTTCCTAAAACGATAGAAGCTAGTGTGAAGATGGCAGCAAAAAGCAATACATGGGATTTGAGTTCCAAGCTGGAAGATTATACTGCGACGAATACTGATACAGCAAATGCTGGAATTGCAGAGGGAGTTCAGTATATACATGCCTTGGCATATGATTCTGAGAATCAAAAGAATGCATTGAGCAAATTAAACACGAATCTCAACATAGATTTGGAAGACTATAATCCAGAGAATTTGGCGTTGACCTTTCGCTGTTATAGTACGAAAAGTGGGGTGCTAGGAACAGGGGGATCTTTACGATTAGGAAATAATTCAACACACTGTGCTGACGAGTTTTTAATGTACGGTTTGATTCATATAAATGTAACAGCAAATGTTTGGAACGAGATTACGATTCCGTTGAGCGAATGGACAAATTCCGGTACGATACAAGGTTATACGGCATTTGACTTTGTAAATGGAATTCACAGTTTTGTAATGGATGGTGGGAAATTTAGTGGAGAAGTCTATGTCAAGGATGTGGAATTAATTGTATTGAGTGAAGATGCATGGGATATAGGTTCAGGTATGGAAGATTATACAGCCACAAGTATTGATGAGGGCAATGTGGGAATTGTAAAGGGAGAACAATATATACATTCCTTACCATATGATTCCGCAAGCCAAAAAAATTCTTTAAGTAAATTAAATAAAAATCTCGACATAGATTTGGCACACTACAAACTAGATAATTTGGCACTGAGTTTTAGGTGTTACAGTACAGAAAGTGGTTCTCTGACATCAGGAGGTTCTCTGCGACTTGGAAACAATTCAATGCATTGTAGTGACCAGTTCTTAATGTATGCTTTGGCTAGTATCAATGTGACAGCAAATGTATGGAACGAGATTACGATTCCGTTGAGCAAATGGACAAATTCCGGTACGATACAAGGTTATACGGCATTTGATTTTGTAAATGGCATTCACAGTTTTGTCATTGACAATGGTAAATTTAATGGAGAGATCTATATTAAGGATGTGACATTAAGGGTATTAAGTGAGGAAATAAACAATGTGGACGCTACTTCGCTAGTTTCCAATAATATGATATTATCCAATACAAATGTTGTGGAGGAAACTGCACCGATGGCATTATTCTTGACATCAAAAGGTTATCCTTCTTTCCTTGCAGGTACTCAACAATTTGTTTTGCATGAGGATGTAAGAACAGGAGAGTGGATTGAACTTAAGGTTACAATGGATACAGATAATTATGTGATGTTCTATGTAAATGGAGAGATGAAAGCGAAAAGTGCAATTGCGGTAACGGTAGATAATCTTAAAACTCCAATAACATGTCATTCCATTGGTGCTGATGGATTGGGTAATCAGATTATAAGTGGATATTTGGCGAATGTTAAAGTGGGAAACGGAACTTCGGATATTCATAATTGGCCACTTGATGGGGATATCTTGGTTACGTCAGCACCAATGAAAGATACTATAGGAAATAATCCTGCAAAGTTCTGCGGCTGTGATGATTATGTACGGAATATCCCATTTACAATGGAAAAGACCATTGTAGGGAAGGGACTTTCGACAGCGGGTGCTACTGTTGAGAAGAAGTTTTCACCAATTGATGTGTCTGCATGTGCGATAGAACAATTGCAATTAGTAATGGATATTGAAATTACGAGTCAATCTGGTCAACTCTCAAAAGGGTTGTTCTATAATGGGCAAATTGAATTGACTAGTAGTGGAACATGCGACAAAGAGGAATTAGGAAAGGTGATAAGTGAAATTGACTGGAAATACGGTAAACATGAATATGCATTTTCATTATCCGCATTTTCTGTTACAAATGGGCCTGTAGATTATGCCGGATTTGATTATATGAGGATTTATTTGAATCAGTTTGGTTCTAATTTTACAGATACAATCACATTCAAGGTTGATAATGTACGTTTAGTAGAAAAAGCGAGAGAAAGATGGAGTTTGCCAACATTATTTAGTGACGGCATGATGTTCCAACAAAATAAAGAGATGAATTTGTGGGGATATGGTGCTCCGGGAGAAACGGTAACTGCCACATTATATAAAAAGGACACTTCTGCATCAGAGTATCAAATTGATGGGAACAGTGTGCAGGCAGTTGTTGCAGATTCCGGTAAGTGGGAGTTGAAATTCCCAGCACATAAAGGAAGTTATACGACCTATAGAATTGAAATACAGTCAGGTACATATAGAGATGTCGTTGAGGATATTTTGATAGGTGAGTTGTGGATTGCCTGTGGACAATCCAATATGGAATTGCCCGTAAAGAAAGACCTGAAGGGAGAAGAGGTAATCAATAATGCGAATTATCCATATGTTCGATTTTATGCAGAACCAACTTTTCCGGTTAGCCAATTTGGACCGCAACCAGTAGAATCAAATCAGGATGTTGTAGATGCTTATTGGGGAGCTGGTAATGAACCGGTAAATGTGGCAAATACATCTTCGCTAGCCTATAATTTTGCAGTGAAACTACAGACAAAATTAGATATTCCTGTGGGGTATATCAACTGTTCTGTGGGCGATACAAGAATTGAAACATGGTTATCGCGTACTGCTATCGAATCTGATGCCCAGGTAAAAGATGCAATTATTTCAAAAGGCTTATATCAGGAAACAGCTACAAGCTTTGCAAAGGATATGTCCAATTTATATCATGCAAAAATTGGTCCGTTGGAGGGCATGAATATTGCAGGTGTTATATGGTATCAAGGATGTACAAATAGCCAGTATTCAGATATTTATGGTATGGAATTGGATTTATTAAAGCGTAGTTGGGGGAAGGTGTTTGGTTATGAAAATGGTGATATGCCATTGATTTTTACACAAGTTGCACCATATGCTTATTCTGATAATAATTCCACAGGATATCTTGCTGAAAATATGAAAAAAGCATGGGAATTAAGTCGTGATAAAAAAACAGCAATGTTGACAATCTATGATTTACCACTAGATCATATGAAAATGGTACAAACATATAAAGGCGCATTGGAATGCACATATGATTCTATTCATCCACGTTCAAAAACAATGGTAGCAGAAAGATTTTACCAGTCAGCAGTCAATATGTTATATGGTGGGACTGAGGCATATACTGCACCGGTTTATAAGAGTATGGCGGTAAGAGACGGTGCAATTTATCTTACATTTGACTGTATAGGAAATCATCTTACTTCTACTGATGGAAGTACTGAGATACATGGTTTTTCAATTGCAGGAGAAGATGGTGTCTATGTGAATGCCAGTGCCAAGATTGTAGATAAAGATATGGTTATGGTTTGGAATGACAGGATAAAAGATCCTCAGAATGTCATTTATGCGTTTGCTAATTATAATCAGGGGGCAAATCTTTGTAATTCTGCAAAGATACCGGCATCTCCATTTAGAACCGTACAAGTTGAGGATACAGTTAAGAATCAAGACAGTTCAATACAATATTTTTTATCACAAGATTGGATGCATGCAGACAAGGATGTTTGGGTAAAAGACAGTACAGATACACAACTAACAGAAGGCGTGGCTTCCGTGGCTTATGTTGGCTTAAAACCGTCATTTCAGGTTGATGGAGGAGCAAATAGCTATCAGTACACTTCTGAAATAAAATCAGAGGGAACAGCTTCTGTAAAGGTTACCTATGATGGAGACTTTACGCTATCACCAATACTGACTTATGACAGTATTGTACAGAGTTGGAAGAACTATAAATATATAACTGTCAGCGTAAAAAATGATAGTGCAGTAGAACTTGGCATGAAAATTGGAAATATTCCATTACAGATTGCAGGAACAGATAGCACAACAGTTACTGTGGGAGGTGTTGATACTGAATTTACTACAGTCACTTTTGATTTATCTATTGCGAGTTCATTACTTGATCAAGTGTCAACGCAAGGTGTTGTATTTGAAGTAACTACAAATGGACATGGAGATATGTACTTTGATGGTTTCCAATTTGGTATGACAGAGAAAGTAGAGCATTATCAGGTACAAGAATTTACAGTTGAGGACGTAAAAAAATATCGAACGGATGCAAATAAAGAAACTGTCAATCTTACAATAGATAAAGATACTAAATTAGAAAGAATGTACTACTCTTGCGAGAACATAACTTGCCCAGACGGATATGTATTTGCAGGGTGGTTTACAGATAAGGGATGTCAGAATGCGTTGACAGATACCGGACTGAAAGATATGGGGAATGACAAAGACGTCTATGCTAAGTTCGTTAAGAAAGAGGTATTCCAAGTAAAAGCACAGGTTTCTGCTAATGTTTTAGATCATGATAAAACAAACGATAGCGAAGCCTCCATGAGATTTGTTTCAACTGTGGATTCGCTTCTATATCAAAGAGTTGGTTTCAAACTAGAAAGACGTAAGAACGATGAGTGGAAACCGGTATGGGTTGGTAACAATATTGTCTATAAAAATATCTTTGCAATGGATGGAACGACAATTATCACTTATGCACCAGAAGTATTCATGCCATCATCGGAATATTTTAAAGCATATAAGGTGACTGGTATTACAAACTATGATGAAACATTTAAAGCAACTACTTATGTTGTTACCTTAGATGGAACAATTGTTTATGGTGATACTGTTCAAAAAAGCATAAACATGGGTATTCAAAATCAGTAAAACAACTATGAATGCAAATTTGAGAGGAGATTGCTAATGTTTTTCAAAAAAACAAAATTTCACAGAAGAGTAACAGAATTAGGACAAAAAAGATATTTCGGTCACCAGTGTATTGCTCCCTTTGTATCTATGGAAGGTGTTCTTTCAGAGGATGAAAGCAATGTAAGCATTCCTGATAAGATTGAAGGCGGTACATTTGGATTGAATGATATGTTTATAGGACGCGACCACTATCTTTGGTTGGAAAAAGAGGTAGTCTTTCCAAAATATATGGAAGGGTGTGAAATTGTTGGATTGTTTCATTTTGGAGAAACAGGACCAGGGGCAAACAGTGGATTTGAATCGTTGCTTTACTTAGACAGACATCCATATCAGGGCGTGGATACCAATCATCAAGAAGTGGTATTTTCTGATATGGGTGGTAAGACAGCAACACTTAGTTTCATGCTATGGACAGGCTTAGAAGGTGGAGGTGAAAAGTGTACATTTTACCACCAATGCAAACAGGCAGACATCGCTTATTTGCATAAAAAAACAGACGAATTGTATTACTTTGCACGTGCCATTGCAGAAACCTTAGAGCATATCAATGAAACAGATGAACAGTATGAGAATCTCGTAGCAGCGTTGGACCGTGCGTTACTTGTAGTTGATTGGGATGGAGAAGATTTTTACACCTCAACAGAAGAGGCACATGAGATATTAATGTCTGAATTAGAGCGTTTGGAAAAGCATACTGATATTACAGTAAATGTAGTAGGACATACACATATTGATGTGGCGTGGCTTTGGAGACTCAAACATACAAGGGAAAAAGCACAGCGTTCTTTCTCTACAGTGCTTCGCCTGATGGAGCAGTATGATGAATATATCTTTTTGCAGACACAACCGCAGTTATATAAATATATCAAAGAAGACTGTCCTGAACTGTATGCAAAAATCAAAGAGCGGATCGCCGAAGGGAGATGGGAATGTGACGGTGGTATGTGGGTAGAAGCAGATTGCAATCTTTCTTCAGGAGAGGCATTGGTGCGCCAGTTCTTACATGGAATTCGTTTCTTTGAGCAGGAATTTGGTAAAAAATGTGAATACCTCTGGCTTCCAGATGTATTTGGATACAGTTGGGCACTGCCACAGATTTTAAAACAATGTGAATTGGACACGTTTATGACAACAAAAATAAGCTGGAATCAGTTTAACACAATTCCGGACGACCTATTTAAGTGGAGGGGAATCGACGGAACAGAAATTCTTACTTATTTTATCGATACTCCGGAAGTTGGTCTAAGTTATGATAAGCGCTTTTCGACTTACAATGGAATGATGACACCACATGCAGTTGTTGGAAGCTGGGCGAAATTTAAAAACAAAGCGCTGAGCCGTGATACTTTGATTTCCTATGGATATGGTGATGGTGGAGGTGGGGTCACTCGTGATATGTTGGAAACACGCCGTGCCATGGATAAGATTCCGGGTATTCCAAATGTGAAGCAGACAAGAGCTGGGGATTTCTTTAAGAAAATTCATAGTAATGTAGATAACACCGACCGTTATGTACATACATGGGATGGTGAACTTTATCTGGAGTATCACAGAGGAACTTATACTACACAAGGCTACAATAAGAAGATGAACCGTTACTTAGAGAATAAGTTGGCTCAGATTGAGTGGCTGTCTTCGGTGGCATATGTTCTTGGTGGTGACTATGCTAAGGAACAATTACATGATGCTTGGGAATGTGTGCTCTTGCATCAGTTCCACGACATCATTCCGGGTTCTTCCATTCATGAGGTTTATGATGACTCTCATGTGAATTATGAAAAGGCAGAGGCGCAGGTAGATGAGGCAAGAGAGAGTGCATTAAATACATTACTCGACACGAAAGAAAATACATATACCGTGTATTCTACAAATAGTTTTGGAGGCAGAGAATTGGTTTTCATTCCTGAGATGAGAAAAGGGACATTTGTTGATGAACAAGGTAATGTATTGGAAGCACAGAAGTGTGAAGATGGTTATGATGTGTTGGTGGATGTAAAACCATTTGCAGGAGTTACAGTTATCTTCCGACAAGCCGATGTGCAGGATGATGTGAGTGAAACTCCATTTCATATGGAAGGAAGCACGTTAGAAACTCCGTGGTATTCCATTGCGTGGAATGAAGGTGGACAGCTTAGAAGGATTTATGATAAAGAAGCAAAGCGGAATGTCTTAAAAGAAGGACAGGAAGGAAATGTCTTAGAAATCTTTGAGGATAAGCCGATGGCTCACGATGCGTGGGATATCGATATTTACTATATTGAAAAGATGCAGAAGGTTCATGCAATTGGTGCACCTATACTTGTGGAAAATAGTCCGCTAAAAGCAGTCATTCGTTTCTATTATCACTATCATTTGTCGGATATTAAACAGGATATGATTGTTTATAAAGATTCTAAGCGGATTGATTTCAAAACACGTATCAATTGGCATGAATCACACAAACTGTTGAAAGTGGCATTTTACACAGATATCCGCAGTACAAAAGCAACTTATGATATTCAATTCGGTCATGTGGAACGCCCGACACATTGGAACAACAGTTGGGATTGGGCAAGATTCGAGGTTTGTGGACATAAATGGGCAGACCTTTCCGAAACAGGCTATGGTGTTAGTTTGCTGAATGATTGCAAGTATGGATATAGCATCAAGGATAACGCCATGAAACTAAGTTTGCTAAAGAGTCCAAAATCACCGGATACCGAAGCGGATATGGGAGAGCATGAATTTACATATTCATTGTATCCACATATGGATTCTGTGGTTGTAGGTGGAACGATTGAAGAAGCAAATAGATTAAATCTTCCAGCGCAAGTGATACAGGGTGTTTTTGCTGACAGTAGAAAACTGATAAATGTTTCTTCAAACAGCGTCATCATTGATGCGGTGAAAAAAGCAGAAGATGAGGATTGCTTGGTTGTAAGAATGCATGAATGTCGCGGAGGAAGAAGCAACGTGAACTTGTCGTCAGAATATCCGATAAATCGAATTGTGCCTTGTAATCTGATAGAACATGATTGTGGCGAAATGGTAGATGACTCCAACATAGAGTTTGAAATAAAACCATTTGAAATCAAAACATTTAAATTGTTTTTTTAATTATATGCTAAAAGAGGAATGATAAGATGCAATATATAGGAGTTGATATTGGTGGCACAAAATGTGCCATTACCTTGGGAAATGAACAGGGTGAAGTTTTAAAGAAGATTTATTTCGAGACAACAACAGTTACCGAAACTTTAGAGCATATCAAGGAGTCTGTGCGAGAGGTATTTGCATGTGCACAGCAGGAAGTTGCCGCTATTGGGATCAGTTGTGGAGGTCCATTAGATTCCAAGACAGGAGTCATTATGTCTCCGCCGAATCTACCGGGCTGGGATGATATTCACATCGTGGATATGCTAAAGGAAGAGTTTGGTGTTCCAGTATTTTTACAAAATGACGCAGACGCCTGTGCGCTGGCGGAATGGAAATTTGGTGCTGGACAAGGCGCAAAGAATATGATTTTTTGTACTTTTGGAACAGGCCTCGGTGCAGGACTGATTTTAAATGAACGTCTTTATACAGGAACTTGTGACATGGCAGGTGAGATTGGACATATCAGACTGGCGGAATACGGTCCGGTCGGATATGGAAAAGCAGGTTCCTTTGAGGGCTTTTGCTCTGGTGGAGGTATTGCCCAGATTGGCATGTCTGTAGCAAGAGAATTGTTACAACAGGGAAACAAACCATCTTTTTGCGAAACATTGGATGAACTTGATAACATTACTGCAAAGAAGATTGCAGAGTGTGCAAAGGCAGGCGAGGAAGATGCGAAAGAGGTTTATCGTATTTGTGGAAAGATGTTAGGAAAAGGTTTGGCTGTTTTGGTTGACATTTTGAATCCGGAACGAATCGTTCTTGGAAGCGTTTTCGCAAGAAGCAGAGAACTGCTGGTAGAAGAAATGTATAAGGTGCTAAAAAGAGAGTGCCTTACACGCGCTTTAGAAGTTTGCGAAATCGTTCCGACAGGACTGGGAGAAAGTCTTGGCGATACGGCAGCACTTTCCGTTGCAATTAACGGATTAAAATCATAACAGAATGGAGAAGTATTATGAGAGAACTATTAAATAGATATCCAACACTTTCGGTCTGTGAAGAGAGTATTACGAAAGCATTAGAAATGATGATTGATACATATAAAAATGGTGGAAAAGTTTTAGTTTGTGGAAATGGTGGAAGTGCATCTGACAGTGAACATATTGTTGGAGAGTTAATGAAAGGTTTTTTACTTCCAAGAAAAATCACAGATGAAAGAATTTCTCCAGAATTAAGAGAACATTTGCAAGGAGGATTGCCTGCGATTTCCCTGTGTAGCCATAGCGCACTTATGATGGCTTTTATTAATGATGTGAAGCCCGATATGGTATATGCTCAACAGGTATATGGTTATGCAAAAGAGAACGACTTAGTCATCGGCATTACTACATCAGGAAATTCTGCAAATGTTGTAAATGCAATTCGTGTTGCAAAGGACATGGGTGTAAAAACAATCGGACTTACCGGTGAAAAAGGCGGAAAATTAGCTGAAATTTCAGATGTGACAGTAAAAGTTCCAGAAACAGAGACATACAAGGTGCAAGAGTATCATTTGCCGGTTTATCATTATTTATGTGCGAAGACAGAGGAAGCATTTTTTAAGTAGATTGGTGGATGATATAAAATGATAGATGGATGGAGGAAACAATGCAATTAATTTTATTTCAAGGAGATTCAATTACAGATTGTGGAAGAAGTCGAGAACGGGACGATTTATTAGGAGACGGGTATCCATTACTCGTAACTGCAGAGTTGGCATATAGATTCTCAGAACAGTATCGTTTTTTGAATCGAGGAATTAGTGGTAATCGAGTAGTAGATTTATATGCAAGGATTAAAGCTGATATTATTAATCTAAAACCAGACTATATAAGTATTTTGATTGGAGTCAATGATGTTTGGCATGAATTGAGTGATAATCCAAATGGTGTTGATGCAGAAAAATTTGAAAAGATTTATTCAATGTTGATTGAGGAAATACAGATGGCACTACCTAACGTTAAGATTGTGATTTTAGAGCCGTTTGTGCTTGAAGCAACTGCAACGAAAAATACGGAAGATGAACCAGAAAGATGGGATATTTTCAATTCAGAAGTTAAAAAGAGGGCTGAAAAGGCAAGAATAATTGCAAAAAAATACAATTTGCCGTTTGTGCCACTCCAAGAAAAATTTGATGAAGCATCGAAACAGACAGAAAATGCTTATTGGCTAAGGGATGGTGTGCACCCGACTGCAGCAGGACATGAGATAATTAAAAGAGAATGGTTGAAAACCTTTGAACAAATGATGAGATGATGCAAATGAAACGTTCAGAAATCAACAAAGCATCTATACCAAAACTTAAAGAGGAGATTGACATGAATTATATAGATGAATCATTAAAAAAACATGGGGAGTGGAAAGGAAAAATCGAAATTGTGAGCAGAATACCTGTTTCAACAAGTGAAGAACTTTCGCTTGCATATACACCAGGCGTTGCGCAGGCTTGTCTTGAAATACAGAAAGATGTTGACAAAAGTTTTGATTTAACACGTCGTTGGAATACATGTCTTGTTGTTACAGATGGAACTGCTGTACTTGGACTTGGTGATATTGGGCCAGAAGCAGGCATGCCTGTCATGGAAGGAAAATGTGTGCTTTTCAAGGCGTTTGGAGATGTGGATGCATTTCCACTTTGTATTAAATCAAAAGATGTAGATGAAATTGTTAATACAGTCAGCTTGATTTCTGGGTCGTGTGGAGGAATTAACCTTGAGGATATAGCAGCACCGCGTTGTTTTGAAATTGAGCAGAAATTAAAAGAGAAATGTGATATTCCAATATTTCATGATGATCAGCATGGTACGGCGATTGTTACGCTTGCGGGTCTTATTAATGCACTTAAACTTGTAGAAAAGAACAAAGACGAAATCAAGGTTGTGGTTAATGGAGCAGGTGCAGCAGCAACAGCTATTACAAAATTACTTCTTTCTTATGGTGTGAAGAATATTATTATGTGTGATCGTACTGGAGCAATTTATGAAGGACGTCAAAAGGGTATGAATCCATACAAAGAGGAAATGGCAAAACTCACTAATGTAGATAGGGAAGAAGGCTTTCTTTCTGATGTTATTGTTGGTGCGGATGTATTTATTGGTGTATCAGCACCAGGCTCTTTAACAACAGAGATGGTTCGGACAATGAATCAAGATGCTATTGTGTTTGCATGCGCTAATCCAACGCCAGAGATTTATCCGGATGAAGCGAAAGCTGGTGGAGCGCGCGTTGTGTCTACGGGGCGCAGTGATTTTCCAAATCAGATTAATAATGTGTTAGCATTTCCTGCATTGTTCCGCGGAGCGTTTGATGTGAGAGCAAGCGAGATTAATGAGGAGATGAAGATTGCTGCATCGCTTGCACTTTCAAACCTTATTTCGGAAGATGAACTTAATGAAGATTACATCATTCCGGCAGCATTTGATTCGCGTGTAAAAGAAGTGGTTTCAAATGCAGTGGCACAAGCGGCAAGGAATACAGGTGTTGCAAGAATCTAACAATAGATTGCTAAAGATGTTTCTCTTTATTGAACATATATGGAAAGTGAAAGTTAATCTAATTTCTCCTTTCATAGATATTAGAAATAGTGTTCCAACTTTCACTTTCCAAAACCCAAAACAGATTTAGTATAGATAGCCGAGCATTCGTTTTTGCCTTAATTATTTCAAAATCAAGCGGATGCAAGGGAAAAATGAGAAGCAGATAGGTGAGATAATTAAAACATAATAAAAAGAATAATAACACAAGGGGATTATATCAGGGAGATATATATACCTTGTGTTTTTTATTGAAAAAATAACCAACTTTTGTTGGCTCAGCGGGAGGAATACAATGGGCAGATGCAAACTGCTGGATTAGAGCTCCGCCCTTCCAATCTTGAAACTTTATAATTTCAAGATTGGAGGAAAACAGGATGAAAGGAAAACATCCCAAAAGGCGGAAAGCGAAAGATAATCCATATAGCATTTGTGAGGTCGATGGCAGATACTTTCTCTCGTTTATAGACGGGAAAGGGGACTTGCAGGAATTCGAAATCACAAAGACATTGTATGACATCTTCAATCGTTTCGAGTTAGACGATTTGGTATATCTAAATGTGTGGGACAGGCATATTGAACATTCAGAGGTTTGGGACAACACTTTGTATGAGCGCGCTGTGGAAGAACCGATATCTGTAGAAGATATGATTATCCGCAAGTTAGAATATGAAGCTGTATCGAAAGCCATAGCAACACTACCGGAGAAGCAGAAAAAGAGATTGCTTTTACATTATTTAAAAGGCATGACTTTTCGAGAAATTGCAGAAGCAGAGGGCTGTTCTATGAGAGCAGTAGAGTACAGCGTGCATGATGCCATACATAATCTGAGAAAATATTTCCAAAGTTGAGGTTCGCAATGTAGGGTGTAAGTGAGGAAACAGGTGAGAAAGTATATTTTTCACCTGTTTCCCTTTTTCTGTCAGGCAGATATATCGCCTGATGGTGAATGGGTTTGTACCTTGACAAATGAATACCCATTCACCAAATACATTCCTGCTGTTGTCGTGATGAGCGTGAGCTACGTTAGCGGGTACGCCATGAGCCGAAGAAAATCTTCGGGGAGCGAGCAATATCCGGTTATAACTATCAGGTTGCTACTGATAAAGCGATGACAGACAGCAGGCACAATGATACTCCTGTCCGGTCATGAAGGTGAGGGCAGCTTCGGGAGAACCCCGGAGGAGTGCAATTCTCGTGGTGCTGATTCGCAGTCAGCCATTTGGTGACTTCCCGTGCGTATATGCACATCAGTCGGGGTGTCGAGGACAAATAGGCTGGCTACATATGAGACAGACTTAGGAGGGGAATCAGGAGTATGGAGAAAAAAGATGTGAGGCGTGGTGACATTTATCACGCTAATCTGAATCCGGTCTTTGGAAGCGAACAAGGCGGTTGTCGTCCAGTGTTGGTAATTCAGAACGACAAGGGGAATTATCATAGTCCTACCGTCATTGTTGCGGCGATTACAAGCAGAAGAAAATCGAAGTTGCCAACACATGTACGGATAAGAGGAATTCGAAGACTGGATAAGAGTTCGATGGTGCTCTTAGAGCAGATTCGAACCATAGATAAGAAACGCTTGGGGGATTATATAGGGAGAGTAAACCACAGGCAGATGCTGAAGGTGGACGAGGCATTAAGAATTAGTATAGAAGTATAAAAAATACTGGAAAGGGGGATATGTATGTCATATAATAGTGAAAATGGTATAACTCAAAAAAAATCTAAAATTTCTAAAGAGACACTTTTGCAATATGTCATCAATGAAGGTATAATTGATGTAACATATGTACAAGAACAAATAGAAATGAAGAAAAGAGATGAGATTTTACAACAACATCCATATTCTATATGGCAAGGAACCAATGATAAGAAATGGTATACATATCTTCCGGACGAAACAAAGCCGAAAGGAATTGCTTTAAAAAAGAGAACATCACAAAAAGCAATTGAAAATCTTGTCATAGAATATTGGAAGAATCAAGAAGAGTACAGAGAGTATACGTTTGATGATGTATATTTTATGTGGAGAAAAGTACAAGATCAATTGGTAGAGGACAATTCTGTAGCCAAATATGAAACAGATTATAATCGATTCTTTAGGGATTCAGAATTTGCACAGGAAAACATAAAAGATATTACTGAAGATACAATCAAGATTTTTATGTGTAAGACCATTAAACGATTGCAGCTTGGAAAAGAAACAGCAAGAAAATTATATGGTTATGTAAATAATACGATTAAATGTGCGCGAAAAAATCAGTTGATAGATGGCAATCCAACCGAGTTTTTGGAATCAAAACAATTTTACCGATATTGCGTGGAGCAGTTTAAACCAGTCAGTAAAAAGGTCATACTAGATGATGATATGAAAGTATTGAGAGAAAGATTTCAAAAAGACCATGAAAAGAAGCCAAACTACATACCTACTTATGCTGTAGAATTGGCGAGCTTAACAGGAATGCGAGTTGGTGAGTTATCAGCACTCAGATGGGAGTACATCACAGATAAGTACATTATTATTGACGAATCAGAAAAATCCAATCGGAAAAAGAATGAGTTTTATGTCAGCAAAACAAAAAACAAAATGACAAGATTCTTTCCTTTGACGGATGAGATACGTGATTTGTTAGAGCGTGTGAGAGCCGTTGAAGAAGAATACGGCTACCTATGTGAATGGGTTTTCGCAAATGAAAACGGAAGAATTCATGCCAAAACAATCTCTTCTTGTTCACAAACAAAATGTAGACAATTAAAAATTGATGCAAAAGGCATACATGCCTATAGGAAAACGATAAACTCTAAGATGAGGTGTAACGGAGTGTCTTCGACAGTTGCGGCATCGATATTAGGACATACGAAAGAGGTAAACGAACAGTATTATACTTTTGACATCACAAGCATGGAAGAAAGAGCGAAGATTGTGTCAGATGTCAATAAACAGACCTGTGCTGTGTAAGTATTACCTAAAGTATTACCTTTTAATATCGTAGTGCAAAGAAGCTTGAAAAATCAAGGTTTTTCGTAATTAGCAAAGTCCGTAGAGGTCGCGTGTTCGAATCACGTCACTCCGATTTGAAGGTGCTAAGGTTCTTGATTTCACAAGGGTTTCGGCACTTTCTTTTTATATCACCCAAGTGTGAAAACAAGGTATAAAAACTGACGGAGGGACGTCAAAATGCAAATTAAAGTTATTTTGTGGGATATAGATGGTACACTTTTAAATTTCGAAGCAGCGGAAAAGGCTGCTATCCGACAATGTTTTTCGGCTTTTGATTTGGGCGAGTGTACAGATGAGATGCTTACAACATATCAAACCATTAATAGAGAGTATTGGAAACGTTTGGAGAGAGGCGATATTAGTAAAAAGGAAGCTTTAGTAGCACGTTTTCATGACCTACTTGAGAAATATGGTCTGGATACATCTGTTGCACCACAGGTTAATGCTGAGTATCAGGTTCGCTTAGGAGACACCATTTGTTTTAATAAAAATGGATTGGAAACCGTGCAGGCATGTAGGGGCAAAGTTCCCCAATATGCAGTTACAAATGGCACCAAGGTTGCGCAAGATAGAAAACTGCGAAACTCTGGGCTCATTGATTTGTTGGATGGTGTATTTATATCAGATGAGATAGGAATAGAAAAGCCGGCAGTTGGGTTCTTTGATGAAGTTTTTAAAACAATCGGTGAATATGATAAATCAGAGATTTTGATTGTGGGTGATTCACTTACCAGTGATATACAAGGTGGAAATAATGCAGGTATTGTTACTTGCTGGTTCAACCCATTGGGAAAATCAAATGACCTAGGGCTACACATAGATTATGAAATTAAGGATTTGGGGCAAGTGTTAGATATGGTTTCAATAAAAAGCGGGGAGTAGTGATACTCCCCGCGCGCGAGTTTGCAAGCAAACTCCTTGTTCCCTATTTTATTTCATATTCTAATATGTAATCATCCATCACAAACCCATTTCCAATGTCAGTTACTTCCTCGCGGACCTTCACGAATCCTAGGTGTTCATAGACAGCAAGCGTATCGGTGTTGTTGCGATTGCAAGTCAGCCATATCTTACTTAAGTTTCTCATTTTACAAATTTCAATGAATTTTTGAAGCATATGCTTTCCAATGCCTTTTCCACGGAATTCTTCGTCTACATATAGCTTGCTCAAAAATAATTTTCCGTCTTCTTCGTGAATGCCGGCAAAACCAGCAAAGGTGTAATCGTAAGAGAACAGAAAGTATTCGTAACCAGAGTTGATTTGCTCTACCAATGCTTCCGGTGATAAAAATTTCTCTACCATATAGTCAACCTGTTCTTCCCCAAGAATCGGTGTGTAATGTTGATGCCAGATTGCATCTGCAACTGCATACACCGAATAGACAAGCTCCATATTTGTAACAGGCATAATTCTAAGATTTTTCATATCATAAACGCTCCTTTTGTTTCAAAGTTAATCATACTTCAATATCTGCATTGTATCATGGAATCTGTGATATGTAAAAAAAATTATTAGAATTTTATAATCTTCATAAAATTATTAGCACTCCCCTTTTGAGAGTGCTAAATTCGTATTGACATTTGATTTGATGAGTATTAATATAGATTCTAGGTAAACTTTAGACGGAAAAGGAGATGCTTAATATGGCAACGAAACATGGAAATTTATCTATTAATAGTGAAAATATTTTTCCAATTATAAAAAAATGGATGTATTCAGACCACGACATTTTTGTGCGTGAGTTGATTTCTAATGGCTGTGATGCAATCACAAAACTGAAAAAATTAGATATGATGGGCGAGTACCAGATGCCGGATGATTACAAGCCAAGTATTCAGGTAGTTGTGAACCCAGAAGAAAAGACCATGAAATTCATCGATACAGGTCTTGGTATGACAGCGGAAGAAGTAGAAGAATATATTACACAGATTGCGTTTTCCGGTGCTACAGAATTTTTAGAAAAATATAAAGATAAGACAACAGAAGACGACATGATTGGTCACTTTGGTCTTGGATTCTATTCAGCATTTATGGTAGCTGACGAGGTGCAGATTGATACACTCTCTTACAAAGAAGGCGCGACTCCTGTACATTGGACTTGCGACGGCGGTACAGAGTATGACATGGAAGACGGTAATAAAGCCACTGTTGGAACAGAGATTACCTTGTTCCTCAATGAAGATAGCTTGGAATTTGCTAATGAATACCGCGTAAGAGAAGTGATTCAAAAATATTGCTCATTTATGCCAGTACCGATTTATTTGTCAAAGGAAAATGCAGAGCAGGAATATGAAACAATCATGGCTGACGAGTTGAAAGAAGACGACGTGGTTGTAGAACACATTCACGAAGAAGCCAAGATGGAAGAAAAAGAAAACGAAGACGGCACCAAGGAAATGGTGGAAGTATCACCGGCAAAGGATAAGGTGAAGATTAACAAGCGCCCGGTTGCTCTTAACGATACAACACCACTTTGGGCGAAGCATCCAAACGAATGTGAAAAGGATGACTACATTGCATTCTATCGTAAGGTGTTTATGGATTATAAGGAGCCGTTGTTCTGGATTCATCTGAACATGGATTATCCATTTAACTTAAAGGGTATTTTGTATTTCCCAAAAATTAATACAGAATACGATTCGGTAGAGGGTAAAATCAAGTTATATAATAATCAGGTCTTTATCGCGGATAATATAAAAGAAGTCATTCCTGAGTTCTTGATGGTATTAAAGGGTGTTATTGATTGCCCAGATTTACCACTCAATGTATCCCGTAGTGCGCTTCAGAATGATGGATTTGTTAACAAGATTTCGGAATACATTTCTAAGAAAGTGGCAGACAAGCTTTCCGGAATGTGCAAGACAGATAAAGAAACTTATGAAGGTTACTGGGATGACATCAGTCCATTTATCAAATTTGGTTGCCTAAAAGACAACAAGTTCTGTGATAAGATGAGCGATTACATGTTGTTCAAGAATCTGGATCACAAGTATTTGACATTGAAGGAATGTATTGAAAACAATGGTGGCGAGGTAGAGGTTAAAGAAGGTGAAGAAAAGAAACCGGTTACGCTCTACTACGTAACAGATGAACAACAACAGAGTCAATACATCAACATGTTCAAGGCAGAGGGAATGGATGCAGTTATTTTGACACATAACATTGACTCACCATTTATTAGCCAGTTAGAACAACGCAACGAAAACGTGAAGTTTGAACGCATTGATGCAGATTTGACAGACACATTCAAGCAGGAAGTTGCAGCTGACGAAGAAGAAGCATTTAAAGCGAACACAGAAACATTGACAGATATTTTCCGCAAAGCATTAGGCAACGATAAGTTGGCTGTAAAAGTGGAAAAACTGAAAAATGAAAATGTGGCATCTATGATGACACTTTCAGAAGAATCACGTCGTATGCAGGATATGATGAAAATGTA
>JAZRPT010000164.1:0-7844 GCA_045649385.1 Faecalimonas sp.
ATTCTGCATGATAAGATACAAGTGCTTTCACCAATTCTATTTTGTAATTTTCCAAACATTTGCAGCAAACTGTATTAAATTTAGGAGGCTTATACGAACACACTTTAAACAAAATCTGGTTGATATCATCTTGCAAAGATACATTTCTGAGAATACAATCAAGTGCATCTACGTCGAAATCTCCTTTTAATAATTGATGTTCTAGAACGAACATGAACGTATCGGACAGATTTTTACAGTTTACTAACAAACAATTCGCAAGAGAATATTCCTTATTAGAGAAAGCGTAACATATACCTTCATAAATGGTATCTTTATTAATGCTGTACCTATGATAAAAAAACAGCGTAATAATTTTAATCTTATAATATTCCGCAAATTCTTTATCTCCTGCATCTTTGTAATCGATTAACGCAGAGAATAGATAATTCAATTCTTTTTGCGAAGATATTTGTTTAAAGATAGCATCCATAAAGGATACATCATCATTTCTATTAGCTACATTTTTCTTATAATTTGAAACAAGAAGGTCATGCAGAAATTGCGTATGTGAAGAATCCGACAATCGTTTTGCTTTATCTAATTTTAAATTACTCTCTTTTTTCTCTTTATTTTTTGCTGCTTCAGTTACTGCTTCAGTTACATAAAAGCATTCTCCTTCATGATTGTATGGATAACTCGATATTTCGGATGGGGTTGCCATTATTAATCCACAACAAACACAAAATAATGCACTCATAATTTTTGGGGAAATTATCATTAGAAGAGTTTTTATATTTTCATGTCATGACTTCATCATATTTTGTACCTAGAACGCGCATGAGTAAGCTGTTATCCTTTTTTTGACACTAACAAGCCACTTCTTCTTGTCTTGTAGACGAAATGAGCGCAATAGCTCTTATAGCATAAGCCCGTGTAACAGTCAATCCTGTATTTGCGTGTTTTTGTAGCGTAGATACAACGCAGCAAGGACGAGGAGCGACGCGTACTGCATCAAAGCGGGAAAATTGCGCACCTTTTGGGATGCGTATCAGTTGGTCGATAAATTCCAGCTTAATACACACTTTGGGAATGACGCTCACCGAGGTATGTCCGAACTTTTTTAGTTCGTAGGTTAGCGGATTAATCTTCTACCACTTCGGTAGCTTCCGGGTTAGTGGGCTCAACGCCGGAGTCCTGTGCTAGGGGCTTCGGCGGTCGGCTCCACGTCTGCCACGGGCTCGTTTAATTCTTCCGCAAGTCCGACTTCGAGGGCTACTTCGACTTCTTGCCACGGGGTGCTTCGATTTCGACATCGCCAAGAAACTCCGGTTGAGTCATTTGTATTTCGTCGTCTACCGACCTAATCGCCGAAAGAAAAGCTGATTTTTGTCTTTTGTTTGTAACCTTATTTTTATAATACTTTGTTTCTACACATCTTACAAGGCGAGAAAACTTTCGACTCCCATCGCCCACCCTTAAAGAACAAGCCCATTGGGAGGAGTGGGCATGCCTTACTCGCCCCGGCGCTTGGTAGGTAGCCCGAAGAAATTATTGCCTCCGATTTGGTAGCCGGTGGCTTTCCAACTGATATGGGTGAGGGTGGGGTAACCCTCGCCATTCCACTTGTAGCCGTGGGTGACAGCACACCTGAAAGTAACCCATTTCTCGCTAAATTTCGTCATAAATTTACCTCAATGGGAATGTGAGCACGTAATGTTAACGAGTTTTATAAAAGCATCTATAAACAACCGGGTGATAGAAGTATATTCTGTCACCCTGGTACATAGAAATAAATAAAGGTATTACCTAGCTTAAATAAGTGTTATTTATCAATTTTATATTGATGCTTATTATATTACTACACAAACGATTACAAGTCATTATTTGAAGTGCAACTACCGAAACGTGCAATACTTGTCGGTAATTTCTTCCAATTCTTTGTATAGGATATCCGGTAAATATAAATCAGGACGTCTGGTAGGAGATATAAGATATTCATCTATCCGAGACTCCCGGATAATTCCGAGCCTCCATATTGAATTTGCACCATATAACTCTTTTCCATCTTGAGAATAAAAGTTATACTCCCAATATTTGTCAAAACTGATATTCATACGTCGGAATAAGGTTTCAGCTTCATACCAAAGTCTAAAATCTTTCTTGGGTAAATACTTGGCTTGGCCGAGTATATAAAGTATACGTTCGGTATCACTGTCAGATAATCGTCTTTTATTTCCATCTGAATCGGAGTATATAATGTATGAAGCTGATAAAAAATCACCGGTGAAATTCTGGTTTGCCCTACCAACTTCAACATCATACAACTCTCTCATTTCTGTATAATCATCTTCTAGGTACAACTGCATCTGAGTACAGCCAGCACCACAAGTAATCAACAAAATGCAAAAAAATAACATGCTGCGAAATGTCGGATATTTGAAAGAAGATTTTGTTATCATAAACCTTTAAGGGAACTTCTAATTAGTGGTTGATTTTGTTTATCCGTGGGCAGAATAGCATTTTTTTGAAATCTGAGCAACGTTTTTTTGGGGAAAAGTTTCCGACTTTTTCGCCTTTTTGCGACCAAAATCTGTTGTTTTTAGTGCGGGGAACTCGGTTAATTTTTTGTGGTAATCTGAGCTCGTTCGGGGTGGCGGAGCATACTGTCCCATTCCTGATGATAAATAAAATTTATATCTAAGGAAGCGCTGAATAAAAGCGAAGCGAAACAACTTGTTGCGTCCCTATAGTATCCCTTGTGAAATGAGTATCGAAAAAAAATCTGATTCGTAGCTTTAACTCGCCTGCAAAGGGCATTTTTTCAGGTCTTTGGCGTCATGAGGGCATAGTTACCCTACAAGCGGTGCAAGATTTCGGTTGGCTCGAACGCACATCAACAAGTTTGCGCACGCAAACAACAGGTTGAATCTGTTCATGTTTTTCGCAATACCCTTGTACACAACTTTGCAATATCCGAAATATCGTTTGACGATGAGGAAGGGAGGCAGAAAGATTAAACAATGATGTTAAAAATAAAATTATTACGCATGTAAAAGAAAAAAATATGACTTCGAAAAATTAAGTCAACCTTGCCGAGGTAAAGTTGACTTATTTGAATGGTTTAGAAAACAGGGTGTTGAAATTACGTTCAATGGCAAATTATTTCATGGTACAACAGATGAATATATTGAAAAAATTGAATCATATACACTAGATTATAAAGAAGCTACACATCTAACAGATGTAGATGAAAGACAACAACTAAAGGAGAAGTTGTCAATATTTTTGCCTACTTATGATTATGTGGTTATACATGTACATGGCAAAAAAGCTCATAATCGAAAACCTGATTCGATTATCGTTGGAAAAAATGAAAATAATTATGAGATAACAATCCCTCAAAAAGATTTTGATGATTATGTACTAATATGCTGTTATCAAGGTGATGATTTAGTACGCTCTTTTCAAACCAGTCCCGCTGTTATAGATTACGATATAGAATTTCATGATGCTCAAGGAAATAGTAAATGTAGGCATTATAAAGATGGATATATTTCATATATTCATCCCTCCATTTATTGTAAAATAGGCGTATAAAACTTAAAGGACTCCATGCGGCAATAAGCTTGGAGTCCTCTTATTTTACTATGCTTCGTTTATTAACACTTTCTTAAATGATTGTGATTTCGGAATCTTTTTCCAGGAAAGTATCCATTTATTGTTATTTTTATCTACAAATTCAAAATTTATTTTTATATACATATCTATTGCGCCGTCTGATGATGACATATATATATTATCGCGTTGCTTTTTGTAATTCCACTGCACGTCCTTACAAAAAACAAAGGCAGGTGTCTTTAGAAATGTGGTTCCCTCACAAGTTAAAAATAATTGCCCCTCATCATTGGTAGAATACAGCACGTCATTTTCAGCCGTATTTTTTTGATATGTCAGAACATAATACGCTTGCTCGTCTACGTAATACGGAATAATGTGAACGGTCTTAAAAGATTTTTCGATCTCTTTATTATGTTCGTTTTTTCTGACTTGGACATTCCAAATAAAATCCATAGAGAATGTTGTAGAGTCTGCAGCTTCGAATTCCCACCATAATTTTCTATGCGCGGAGCCGATAAGATTAATATTAGACTCTAAGTAAAAATCGCTCGATACGCATGCCTCAAAATACATCCAATCTCGGGATTCTCGTGGTAGCAGTTTATGATAAAATGGTTGGAATAATCTTAACCTTACCATACTATCATTTGTTTGTTTCTTGTTAACTACATAAAAGTCTTTCAATTTTTCGGCATGGGTTTTAGAATACCAAGCAATGCGTGCAGTTTTGACGTCGTCTTCGGATTTGAAGAAAATCTGAATTTTGTCATCAGATGTTAAAATGAAAGTTTTTATAGTATCTCCTTCTGGATCAGCAAATAAAAAACCGGAAAAGCAGGCACATGATATTACCCACATTCTAATGCATTTTATAAAATTATACATATGGAAACTTCTCATTGGTTCTTTGTAGCATTTTTGCGAGTGCTGGTTAAACCGGCGCAATTCTTTCGACACTTAGGAAGCTAATTTAAGCCCCTCTCTTGTGCACATCTGGCGTACATGATTCTTATATCATTCTATACCCCCTGATGTCAAACCATTTTTGGCGCGATTTTGTGGATGTATTGTTGCCGATTATAATGCAAACTCGAAAGGAGAAGTATCCATAAAAATGGCTGAAATGATCCTCGATGGGGAGGTACAAGCAATGAAGATATTCAGAGACGAACATTTATTATGCTTGTAGCTGCAAAAATTCGCTATTAGCAACATATTGTATATTAAATATTAATATGTTGAGTAGGAGATATATAGCTCCTGCTCAACATTCACATATATCAATTTCATCTTGCAATGTATTATTCACATTCATACAAGATGCGTAGCTCTTGTATTCTCACATCACTATTTTCATCAATAATAAGCACCAGTGTTTTTTCTGTATATGCGGCAGAGGTAATAATATCATTTTCTAAATACGAAAGAGAAAATAATTCAACAGTAATTTCCCCATTTTTATTTTGATAAACTTTATCTACAGAAAAAACAGCACTCATTAATTTTGGATATTCAGAACGAATAATCGAAATAACATCCTGTAATTTTATTTTGGTTTCTTCTTTGTTCACTATGAATAATTCATTGCTTCGATTTCCGCAAACCAATAAACAAACAGAGCCAAAATCATATAATATCGGTTCTTGCTTATATGAACCAATTAACAACTTACTATCTGTGTCAGCCAAATAGTAATTTCGGATTGTAGGAGAAGCCGATTTTTCATCACAAACTATAGTAAACTTTTCGCTAGTACTCTTATTTTCAGCACATGGCGCTATATCTAAATTTTCATCACCCTTACATGACGATTGAGCTTGTAGATTTTTATTGTACCCTGTTGTAGTACATGCTACAAGAATAAAGCAAAAAACAACAAGCATTAATAGTTTGGGTAATTCTCTATTTTGAGCATGAACAAATATATGCATACGTTTACGCGTGGGTATAATTAAAACTAAAGGTTATCATAAAAGAATGTAATCTGTCGCCATTCTTTCGACACTTAGGTATACACTTTAAGACCCCTCATTTGAGTGTAGCCGGTGTATGCAATTTTTATATCATTCTATACACTCTGATGTCAAACCATTTTTTTTGCGCGATTTTTCCCGATACATTAGTGGACTGCAATTTTTAGAGCGGAAGCTAGTGTAAACTTCTTTCTGCAAAATCAAATGAGCACTATGTTTTCATCTACAGCCCCCATCCCGCGCAGGATGGGGCGCCGGCTGGACGATGCCTTTACATCGGCATGTCTGAATAAAGACTTGAAGTATTCGGTCAATTGCAGCGTTGTTCATTTATCCACAACAACGCAACAGCAATGACAGAACAAAACAAAGTTACCATATTCGACACGGAACTCAAGCTTTTTCTTTGCGCTGACTTCACATATGAATTATGCAAGTTTGCAAGTATAAGGCGGTCTGATGACATCATTCTCGTTTTTTGATTCTGACGGCATTGAGATGATAGCGGAAGCGTTCAATATCAGCGCGTAGGAATAGGTGTTTGACGCAGGTATGTTGAGCAGAACGAAAGTAGATGGGGTGGACCTCCAGCAAGCCATGGCGTACATAGCGGTACAGGGTGCTGCGAGAAATGCGGAGGAACGCGCATACCTCGCACGCGCTCATATAGATGCGAGGGATTTCTCTTAACACCGCGAGACGAGAAGCGGCAATAGCCTCGACTTGGCTTTTATCCCAGTACCAAGTGGGAGGAAAACTGTGCCGGCGAGCTTTTACTTTGCGCACGTCTAATTTATCCATCACATCGCGAGCAGAGGATGGTTTACAACCAAGAATGGCAGCAGCCTCATTGGTGGAAATTCCCCACTCGGGAGCGGCGGGTGCAATGGGCTCCGGCGGAACTTCTTTGAGAACAGACTCCGGGTAAGTGATGCCTTGTATATCAAATAAGCGCACGCGGTGCGCACCAATCAATCGTCTGGGGATGATATTTCTTCTGACCATGTTGATGTCTACGAGTGTTAATGCTCATATACCCGCGCCCATCCTTTTCGGATAAGGAGGGCATGCAGATGAGCAGGCACTGTATCAGCAGCTACTGCGCAAAATCAAGAGATTTTCATATAACACGGGTGGTCAATATATTACAGAACAAAAATACGTGGATGATACAGGCAAAAGCCGCACCTTATCCGCAAGGAATTGGCACAGCACAATTCACTCAGCATTAGGGGCTATTGTAGGAAAAAAGCCGTAATCATCATTTTACAGAATGAGCCTTCCCCTCTGCAAAGGTAAAAACACCTTGGTGCCAATGGATTTCGGGGCGGGCACCGGCGGGCAAGTAGACTTCTACCACATCGAAGCGGGTTGGGATTTCCTCTTGCGGACGGAGGAGGCGCAACCAGTTGAGAAGGCCCACGCGCAAAAGGCGGCGTTTGGTGGCGTTGACCATACGCATGGGGGCACCGCTGCGGTGGCCGGTGGCGCTTTTCACCTCTACGGCCACTAGGGTATCGCCATGGCGGCACACGAGGTCGAGCTCACCACTTTTACCCCAGCGCCAGTTACGGCGCAGCACCTTGAGCCCGCGAGCACGCAAATACGATGCTGCCACCAGCTCACCGTACTCGCCCACACGGGCGGTGGAAGGTGGCGCGGCATCAGAGCCCCAAGGGCAGCTCCATTTGTGCAACAGGCGCAAACGTGCGGCGATGGTGAATCGTAATTCCATGGGTGCGGATGGCGTCCAGATGTGCTTTTGTACCATAGCCCGCGTGGCGGTCAAAACCGTATTGCGGGAACTGCGCTGCCAAGTGCTGCATGTAGCGGTCGCGCGTTACCTTGGCCAGCACACTGGCGGCGGCAATGCTCAGGCAGCGGGCGTCTCCCTTTACCAAGTTTTGAGAAGGGAGCGGAAAATGCGGCACAGCCAAGCCATCTATCAAACAAAAATCGACAGCGGGGGCAATCCCCTGAGCCGCGCGAGCCATGGCCAAGTGTGTGGCGCGCAAGATGTTGAGTTCATCTATCTCTTGCACAGTGGCCTCTGCCACACATTTGAGCACGCGGGGGTCTGCCATCAACTGCTCGTAGAGGGCCTCGCGTTTTTTGGCGGTAAGTTTTTTTGAATCGGTAAGGCCGGGCAGCTCATAGCCCATGGGCAGCACCACGGCAGCAGCCACTACCGGGCCGGCCAGTGGCCCTCTGCCCGCCTCGTCTATACCGCACACACGGCTGCTACCGGCAGCGTAGGCGGTGGCCTCGGCG
>JAZRPT010000165.1:0-15600 GCA_045649385.1 Faecalimonas sp.
AAGGAGTGATGTATCAGTGGACCCTAGTGCCGCCATACAGATTGTAGTATTATTGATACTACTGGGATTATCTGCATTTTTCTCATCTGCAGAAACAGCTTTGACAACCGTAAACAGAATTCGAATGCGTTCTTTAGCAGACGAAGGTGACAAACGCGCCAAGATGGTGTTAAAGATTACCGATGACTCAGGAAAACTCTTGAGTGCTATCTTAATCGGTAACAACATCGTAAATCTTTCTGCTTCATCTTTGACAACAATACTTGCATATAATTTGACAAGTACTGTTGACGTAGCTATTGCAAGTTATGCTGCAATCGCAACCGGTATCATTACCGTACTTATTTTGATTTTTGGTGAAATTACACCAAAGACAGTTGCCACAATCAATTCTGATAAGCTTTCTTTAGTATATGCTTATCCAATTCATTTTATTATGACAATTGTCACACCAATTAGTATTGTAATTAACATGCTTGCCCGCGTTATTTTCTTTATTCTTCGTGTAGACCCGAATGCAAAACCTGAGGCCATCACCGAAGAAGAGCTTCGTACCATTGTGGACGTAAGCCACGAAAGCGGTGTGCTGGAGGAAGAAGAGCGCGAAATGATTAAAAACGTGTTCGACCTTGGTGAAGCAAGAGCCAAAGATGTTATGGTTCCTCGTGTCAATGTGATTTTTGCTGATGTAGACAGCACCTATAAAGAATTGATTGAACTTTTCCGTGAACACAAATTCACACGTCTTCCGGTTTATGAGGAGACGACGGACAATGTAATCGGTACAATCAATATGAAGGATCTGCTTTTATATGATAATACAACGGAATTCCAGATTCGTGAATTCCTACGTGATGCGTATTTCACTTATGAGCACAAGAACATTTCTGAGCTTCTTGTGGAAATGCGTGAAGCATCCTATAATATCGCTATCGTTCTTGACGAATACGGCGAAACAGCCGGCTTAATTACTTTGGAAGATATTCTGGAGGAGATTGTTGGTGAAATTCATGACGAATACGATGAATATGAAGAAGACGAGCTTCTGACTCGCATCAATGATTTTGAATATATTTTGGAAGGTTCCATTAGTCTTGATGACTTGGATGACCGTCTGGAATTGAAATTAGAGTCTGAAGAATATGATTCTCTCGGCGGATTCATTATCGAGCATTTAGATCGTCACCCTGAAGTTGGTGATGAGATTGTGACAGAAAGTGGTCTGCGACTGGTCGTAGATTCTTTAGATAAGAACCGTGTGGAAAAGGTTCACATCTACATCCCGGAAGACTTCTATGAAGAAGATGATGACGAGGATGAGGATGAAGAATAGGTAGATGGGCAAAACCCTCCTGATGAATCAGGAGGGTTTCATATTTAAAACAAATTATTTTGTATTTAACCAAACAGTTATTAGATTCTTTTCCTTGGTCCATTCCTTACCACAAGACTGATAATCTGTAAGTAAAATTGCACCATTTTCCGTTTCACATTCCATCCGAATCAGTTCATCTTCTTCTGGTAATATTATCCTGTAAACAGGCTTATCTCCCACTACAACAGGCTTCTTGATATCTCTGTCACTCTTCGCACTGTCGCAGGCAAGAGTAATGCCACCGTATGTAAATGCAACCTTCTCATTAAGTCGATGCACTTTCAAAGATAACTTCCATTCAAATGTAATCTCATCTCCATTTTTGAAAATGCCAGTCACTTCCTGATATCCTTCTGCATCAACTTCTGTGCCGTTTAGCAACATTGTCTCGCACCAAGCTGGTCTGCGTATTCTTAGTTTTAAATTGCATTCGCCATCACACTGAACCTTGATATTGCAGATACCTTTCAACGGATACTCACTTGCAAATGTCAGTCTGACATCCTTGCCGTCTGCATCCTTGATGCATGCTTCTCCGGTAAACTGATGATTAATATAGGTATAATCTCCCATAGTCACTACTGCCATCAAAGGTATGAGCGAGATTCCACATGCTCCAATGGCGATACAACACCCCGTGTATTCTCCATTTCGGAAATGAGAAATGCCACCAACCCATCTTCCTCTGGTATTCATATAAAGTGGCGAGTAACTGTCAAAACATTTTGCCGGCAAATACTTCTCTGACCAACGGTCAAAGTGTTCACATTGTTTGGTGTTAAGACTGCCGTACAATGCGTTGTAACCGGATTGCTCGATTCGGTCTATATACTTCGCATCACCGGTTAACAGATACATTCGAACCAACACTCGCATCCATGTAACTGTTACACAAGTCTCCTGCATCACGTTATCGGAATATTCCGTTTGCTTTACTGCTCCATGATCGAACAACTCATCCGTACAGCCGGCACATCCGATGATGGTAATATCGCTTTCCTGCACCGCATCAATGAATTTTGTGGCTGATTTCAAGTGTTTTTCTTCACCTGTTGCTTCATAATATGCAATCAACCCTTCGTAGAAAGACATCATTTCATAGGCTTTATTTACCGGATACTGATATGGATATAACTCCCCTTGTAAAGGAAGTTCCACCAGATCGCAGTCAGCACTTCCTCCTTTGGAGATAATATACTTTGCAAACTCCAGATAACGTGGCTCTTTTGTCTTTTTATACAATTCCATCGTAGGCTCTAATATAGTACAAGAATTCACACATCCCCACCATTGCGAGGTTGTTGTAATATCAATCTTTCCCGGACCGATTTTGCTTATGATATAATCCATATGCTTCTTTTCGGCCTCTAAAATTGCTCCCTTTAATTCTTCATCTCTACATATCTGATAGTAATGTTGCAGACCTGTCAAAACATATTTCCTGCCCCACATATCCCATCCGTTAAATTCCTTATCTATGGTATATGTAGAAAATCGTCCGTATTCGTCCTGGGTCTTTAAAAGTTCTCGGCATGCCCATGTTAAAATGTCGTACAACTCCTCATCCTGCGAATACAGGTATGCATAACAGGCACCACGCATTTGCTTGCCAAAAAACTCTCCCCGCCACCATAATTCTTCCGAGTCATCGCGGGTAGTGAACACATCAATATATGTCCTCCATGTTTTCTTGTCTTTTAACTGATTTGTAATCACAAAATCAACTGCTTTATCCATGATTCCATCTATTTTCAATGATTGTGTGTACAATTGCTTCATCTTCATATTGCGACACCTCCGGTAAGTTTATTATCTTACTACCATGATAAACCACCGTTTGGCGAACGTATAGGATTTATCCACCAAAAAACTTGTACCAAACAATCAATATTTTATATATGCTGTACAAAAAAACCTGTTTGCATTATGCATCTTGAAATTTCAAAAATCAAAATATATAATTATAAATATCAAGCGAAAGGGCGGAGGAAATATGAATGAAGTAAGGCAATATATAGATGATAAAACATTTAAGCCATCTACCATTGTGCAAGCCTATTTTCATGATGAGGCTCTGGAATATTATACCCCATTACATACTCATAACTTCCATGAGCTCAACATTGTCATGGCTGGGAATGGAAAGCATTATTTGAATAGTACTGCAATGCATATTGCCGTTGGTGACCTTTTCATTATGCCGCCAAACGTACCCCACGGTTATGAATTTGACTCTGAGAAGTTTTCTATCTTTCACCTGCTGTTTCACAAAAACTTTTTCAAGAAATACGAAAGCTATCTACATGGATTGACCGGATACCACATTCTTTTTAATATTGACCCACAGATTCAAAGACAAAACGGAATTGTCAATAATTTTCTTCATATCAACATTACTGAAAATTATAATCTTGCTCGTATATTTAACGAATTATCCTTGTTGGAAAAAGAACAGAATTGTAACACAGAGACACAGAAGGAATTTCTAGCCGTATATGTAATTGCAAAAATTTGTGAAATCATAGAACTGGAGAAAGAGGCGCATAATAAGAAACGAGAATATCCTTATGATATGCTTAAATCTATCGAATATATTCATTTAAATTTTGGGGAACGGATCGAGCTTTCTACACTACACAACATATCCTGTATGTCCGCATCCTCTTACTTGCGTTATTTTAAGAAAGCATTCAACTGCACGCCAATGGATTACATACAAGATTATCGTCTGAGACAAGCTAAGTCTATGCTGAAGTACACGGATCATTCCCTTACAACCATAGCCAATGATTGTGGTTTCTGGGACAATGCCCATTTCAGTAAGTTATTTAAGAAAAAATATCAAGTTTCGCCTACGAGATATAGGGCTCTCTTGAAAAATGATGACAAATAAAAACAGACATTGTCCGCTTGGGCAATGTCTGTTTTGTTAATTATTCCTCTATAACAAGTTCCGGATTTTCCGCAAAGTGTTTCAACATTACAATTGGTTCTGTCGCAGAAGTATTGGTAATTACAATACCTTCTTTTGCAGCTTTTTCTGTTACAAAGAATTCATCATTTGTAAGCTCACCGTAACGAATCAGTGTTGGAGTCTCAATTTCCCATACACCGAATTTCCCTTTACCTTGCAACAAGATAAATCCGTATGCTGCTGCATCTTTGATTGTCACTGTTTTTCCAGGCTGAATCGTAAGTCTCTTCGCACTTACTTCTTTGCATTTATAGCAAATCCATTCTTCTGTGTAATCTTCATTTTGTGTGATTACCTTCGGTGCCATAAAACGATTCTTGTGGAAATCAGGGTCTACGTTCTTATCCCAATCGATAACTTCAACTAAGTAATCGAAGTTTCCTTTTTCTTCTTCCGGACAGTTCTTCCAAAGCAAATCAGATGGCACTGCATGTTCATAGTAAAGTACTGACTGATACATTGCATATACATCGCTTGCAAACTGCGGCTCATATGTACACAAACTTGCCGGTGCATGAAGTACTCCAGGTGGTACATCCCAACCTGTATCAAGTGTAATCTTATATGCCTGTGATAAATCTAATAATTTGTTATCACCTTTTGTGAAGTTTTCCAAACATTCTTTTACTTGCTCTTTGGTTGTCTCAGGATTTAAACCAAAGAATGTGAATGGGAATTCTCCGCCGTGATTGTTGCATTGAGATGGGAAGAAATACATTTCCGGTTTTCCGTCTGCTCCCACTCTATTTGCATGTTCATCTCTGTGATGAATGTGATGTGGCAATGGTCCTAAGTTATCAAAGAATTTTGAGAACATTGTCCATTTGTGATATTTGTTCCAAAGTTCATCACCGATAACTTCACCTTTTAATTCATCTACTGCATCACGAAGCAACACGCGTTCTGAACCGTCTGCTGAAACGATATAACTTAAACCTTCATCATCCGGTGTCAATGGACCATTTTCTGCCCATGTGGTAGATGCGAACCAACGTTCATCGATTCCACCTCTCTCAAGGCCTAATACATAGTAATCATCCGGATGAAGTTTAATACGTTTTCCCGGTCTACAAAACGAACGAGGTACCCATGTTGGTGCAAGGCGGTAAACGCCCTTGCCTTCTTCTAATAATTTCTTTGCTACTGACATAACTTTTTTCTCCTTTATTTAAATTCTACTTGATACATTGCAAACATATCTAATGAGCTCACTGTAAAGATAACTTCTCCATCTTCATATTGGAACGGAATTTCTTTCTTTTCAGGAAGCATAACAACCGCACTTGGTCTTTCACTGCTTTTAACAGATACTTGGAAATCTTCTACTTTTCGAGCTTTCTCATGCTCGTTCAACAGAACTGCGCATACCTGAATCGCTTTTTCCTCTTGATATCCTGTAACTTCCACATCATAAGGCGCATCTGAACTGATGGTTTGCTCCAAGTTCAGTTCTTGTTTCAAGAGTTCATAGAACAGGTTTTTATACGCCATATTCTGCATGGTTTCTATTGGGAACGCAGACCAAAGTACCTTTCCTTTTCCATAAGTTGTTACTGCCATTGCCGGTATCTCCGTCGGGATTCCCGGCGGATTGGAGTGGATGGATGCAAACTCAATCACATCCTGCGGTGTGTATGGTAGGGTTATCCTTGCAATAATATTTTCTTCCTTTATACCGGAAAGCTTCGGTGCGAAACTATCAAAATGCAACGGATATTTCTTATTAAATCTACCAAACGCGCTGATTGCTCTCTCTTCCGGTGCAATATACACAATCGTTTCCCTTGTCTGTCCCTCGTACTTCGCTCCGAAAAATTCTTCTAAGAGTTCCATGTTTTCTGCACCGCTGATATAAAGATTTCCGCCATTTTTCACATACTCTATGAAACGGGCATTTTCCCTGCCATCCTGCTCGATAAGCATTGGTGCCACAAAGGTTTTAAATCTGGAAATATCACAGCCCGTACCTACAACACCATAAGGCACATGCTTTTGTACAAATGTTTCTCCTGCCACAACTGCACTCAAATGGTTGGTGTAACGGTATTTGCTGATATCTTTATTGAGAGAATAGAAGATGCCCACATCCTCGATTGGTGTTCCTCTATTCATATACGGTTCGTATGGAACCTGTTTCTCAAACACATTTCCAATCTGCTCGTATACTCTTGCGTCAATCGTTCCAACCGGGTCGATAGCATCAATAATCATCATCGCACCGTGATGTGCAACCGTCAGGAACATTTCACTTGCCATCATATCCTCTGACTTCAGTGTCGTATGTACATACAAACTAGGGTCACATCTGCTGGTCATATATTCAAATGGCTGATTCTTTGTGACACTTCTATAATATTTACATGCGAAACTGTGACTGTAGGCATTCAGGTACAAATCCCCACCCGTATAGTCCGAATAATCACATACACCTGTATCAATGATCATTCCCGAAGGTGTCATGGATGCTGAATAATTGTGTTCCACCGTAACATTCGGTGCAATCTTCTTGGTCTCTTCCGTTAAGAATTTGGCAAATTCTCCCATCCACTCTTTCAGCTTCAAGTCGTACTCATGCCAGTTGTCATCCCCTCTGACCGGTCTTGGTTTTCCGGCTTCTGTTTCTGCCTCCCAACGTTTTCTGCATTCCTCGCAGTAACAAGGATGGGTCCAGAACAGCATGTCATAAAACATACCATCCACATCGAAATATTCCAACATTTCTCGAATTTGCTCTTTTACAAATTCACGATATTCCATGTTGTTCGGACAACAATATCCATATCGGTTTAATCCCTTAGAACCAAAGCTCAAATGTTGCTCTACGGCTTCTACTCTTTCTGATTTGCCTTCTTCATTTAAGACGCGCCACTCCGGATGCCGGTCATGCTCAACATTATTGTAAATGACACTGTAATATCCGATAACCGCGATTCCTGCTTCATGACACAAATCCACCACGCGCTTCATCATGTCCTCTTTCCCTATGAAAGCTTTATGAATTTTTCCTGTCTTTGTAGGGAAATAGCACAAACCCACATGAGACTGGAAATAAAGCATCGCACTCTGTACTTTTGCGCGTTTTAAATTTTCAACATATTCCTCTGGGTCAAATTCCGAAAGGAATTCCGGACTCCAATCCTCGATATGCATATCACACAAATGGCGTCGCCACGCCTTTTCATACCACATATGCATTCCTCCTTTGACAAATGGTATGTAATAGCACTTTTTCTTGATTATATCATCCAAATTTGCTACTATTATAGAAATAATCGACTTCGTTATAGCATTTTTCAACATTTTGTAGGAGGCAATTTTATGGAATCTCAACAAAACAACGAACTCATGACACTGGTACGGAATTTCGGTACAATCAGCAATGCAACTATCGCAATTTTTGATGCCAATCGGAACCTTTTAGCATCCTATCCGGATTCTTCAATTCCATTTTGCGGGATCATTCGCAAAAATGAGGATATCAACGAAAAATGCACCCATTGTGATGTTCTGGGATTCTCAAAATGCTATGCTGCCAAAAAACCCTATTTATATCATTGCCATATGGGGCTTGTAGAAATCGCATCACCAATCATGTACGGAGATACATTGCTTGGCTACATATTAATCGGTCAGTTCACGGACAGTCCTGACAAAGAACAGATTCGCAGAAATGTAATGAAGGCCGCCAAACAGTATAGATTTTCTGCCTCCGAACCCCTCAAAGAATTAGATAACATCGTGTATCTAGATAGCCAATATACCACCGCTTTGACACAATTAATAGAAATGTGTGCCAACTATATTTGGCTGAATCGTATTATCAAATTAAACAATACCGATTTAGGCCAAGAAATTCGATTGTATATTGCAACCCATCTCACGGAGAACCTTTCCGTTGATACGATTTGTTCTAAATATAATATCTCTCCAAGCGGACTCTATCAGCTTTTTCAAAAAGTGTTTGGATGCGGAGTGGTAAAAATCATCCGTGAAGAGCGAATAAAAAGAGCCAAGGAATTGCTCCTTGACTCAAATTTTAGTATCAGTGATATTGCATCACAGGTCGGCATATTAGATGCCAATTATTTCATACGTGTGTTTAAAGCCGAAACCGGTATGACACCTGGTGAATATCGAAACCAACGTGACAAGTAGGGGGCAAATGGCCCCTCTATAATAGTTCTTTTGCTTGCTCTCCCTTTTCTGAAGCAGCAAACACCCTCTCAAACAACTTGCTTCAACATCTGATAAATCGCCCTTCCATCCTCTCGGCCAAATTCATGCAATGAACCAGTATACAGAGTCCTTGGCGTTTTCGTGTCCTGTTTCTCTATGAAATTTAAGATATTATCTGTCCTCTTTTCATATTCTGTTCCTTCAAATGTTTTTATAATCTTATTCACAAATTCTCTATGCTCTTTTATTCGGGCTTGTTCTGAATCTATATTCAAAGTTCGAGATTTCTCTTTTATTAACTTTTTGCGTTCAGCATCTTCGGGTGCATTTAGTAACAATAATGCTTTCTCTATATTAGGTGCTACATGCACCGCTATATTGGAGTTCTCGCATTTGACACGAAAGAAATCAGCTATTGCTGAAAATCCCTTGTCTCTACTTATAATAATAATTTTCCTCTCACCACTTGCACTTAAACAGCCACTCTCTGTAGCGATGTAAAAATCAAGTGCGTTTTTTCCAGTTTTGAGCAACTTGTATGCCTTGAACTCACATTTGCTTTGCTCTATCATCTCTATGTATTCTGCACGAATCTTTTCACAAGACTGACTATAAAAAATAACAAGTGTATCATTTTCATGCAGGTATTCCGCACCTTTTAATCCATCTGTTGTAGCTACATTTTCATAGTCTACCAGTATCGTTGCCAATGGCTTCACCACCTTGTTTTTTAACTAATCTATTTAATATATCCTCTACTATTATTTTATCCTCTATCTTGTTAATAGCGAAACACTTTTTTCCCGCATCTTTTAATGATGCACCGATATGATACGCACATGTTTCATCTATAATTAAAAATCTATCGTGAAACATATTTGTATAGTTCACCGTTAAAGTTTCGTATTGTTGATTAAAATTATCTATATCCTCTTGGGATAATTTTGTCTTCTTAAATGTATAAATTACAACTTCCACATTAGTATTCTTTTTGGCTAGAATATTTAAGGTCCTAATATCAACATAGTTATCTATCAGTACAATTGTTTTTTCTGCTTTGGATACTAATTGGGTTAGCAAAGAAAACGCATCATATATCTGTCCATCAAAAAAGATTCTTTGGGATACTTCTTCATGTTCAGATATGTAGGCGAAAATCTTATCAAACTTTTTATCTGTACCTTTCTGATATTCAAGTTGTTTAACTTTGATTTCACTGATTTGCTCAAACATCAAAGAATTATCGGCTAAAAATCTTCGCATTGAAACAAACGTATTCATAATTTTTATACTAACTTGAATTGCCACATCGCTACGCAATACTGCGGAAAGCATAGCTATTCCTTGTTCTGTGAATACATATGGTGTATATCTACGTCCACCTTTACTATCAAATTCTTTTGAGGTCGCAAATTGCGACCTCAATCTTATTCCCATATTAAAGTCCCAACTTGGAACTCCAAACATTTCCTTTGCGGTTCCAAATTAGCACCTCAAGTTCTGTCTCCGCATCTACATAAACTTACAAACAAAGCCGCAGCAATTGCCACGGCTTCATTCTATATTAATGCCTACATTACAGCCACGAGGATTACCTCCAGCCAACCGACTTAACGCTTCAACCTTTTTCGTGGATTTCAACACATTTCTATGTCTACACGAAAGTTTCCAATTTACATAAAACCATTCAAGAAGAAAATCGTTGACAATTTACCTTTAACGGTTCAAACAAAACACAAAACAGTTAAATTGGAGATGTATATTTTCATCACAAAACCCAACTTTTATAAAAGGTAGGATTCGAACCTACGACATCATGATTACTAGTCATGTGCGCTACCCACTGCGCCACTTTCTAAGTCAAGCAACCCAATTTAATCAGAATTGGTAATCTTTATGTGTTTGTAACGTAACCCTGTTACGGGAAGCCGGATTTGAGGTTTTCGTAATGCAGGCAAAATTCCTATTATGCTACTTCAACAAAAGTAGTCGCATTAGATACCTTAATCTGAGTATCCAACTCTGTCAAAAGCGTATTACGTTTTTCCTCTAATGCTTCTAATTTTTTCTTCACATCAAGCGGATCAACTAACTCAGTTGTATTTTCTTTTACATAAGCTTCTACAACACTTAGCGGTTTGTCATCCTTTGTCTTGGAATCTCTTCCAAGGATGCTTAGACGCATATCCTCTGCAGTTGATTGGAGTTGGCTGTTCCTATTATCACAGAATCGAACTCTTTCATTAAACTCTGCTTGCATTTTATGCTGAAGGTTACCCTCAAAATCCGCCTCATCCTCATATGCGCCCAAACCACGCAATCTGCTTCTAAGAGAAATAGCCCCTGCAACCGTAAATGTTCCATATGACGTTGTAATTACCGTCTGTGCATTTGAAGCCACAATTGCGGCATCAAGCTTCTGGAAACGGTCAATCAAATCTAAAATTTGCTGATATGCTGACTCTGCTTCTTTGGCATAATCTTCTTTGCTGATACGCTTCGTATAAACCTTCTCTTCATTCGGTTTAATCGTATCTACAAAGCTTGCTTTCGCAATCTTATCTGCAATTTTCTTTACCAACAAGTCTCTTTCATCCAAGGCCTGTGTTACCAACATTTTTTCACTCATAAAAAAATCCTCCCTTAAAATTTGTTTCTAAAAACAATTCTAAAAGAGGACATCCCATTTGTCATTGAACTTGTAGTTCAATTCTTATGCTGCTTGCAACTCACTTAATTTGTCGTAGTACGTATATAATCTTCTATCACATGAATCTTGGGTTTTTATCATGAGACTCGGTGCAATCGGTGCTCTATTGCCACGCACAATTGAATCAATCGGCAATTGGAACAATTCGCTAAGGGCATATAAGTTGTCTATGGTTGGCATATTAATACCATCAATCCAACGGTATACACTCTGTACACAACCCAATCCAAGATATTCTTGCACATCCTTCGCACTTAAACCTCGCATATCCATGATTCTGCGTAAATTAATTCCTGTTTCTCGTTTGTTGATTAATGGGAACATAGGGCACCTTCCTTTCTTTTACAAAACATAATTTAACATTTCTCACTTATCATCACTAGTTCCATGCATCCGAAGCATCAGCCTTCCCCCATGCTCCTTTAACCACTTGCGCGGTTTTCTGTAATCTGGAATTACCTGCTCCACCTGCGCCCAAAACCTCGATGAATGATTCATTTCCAGCCGATGACTGAGTTCATGAACCACAACGTAATCCAGCACCTCCGGCGGTGCCATCATCAGCAGACAGTTGAAGTTCAAGTTCCCCTCTCGGCTACAACTTCCCCATCTGGTCTTCTGCTTGCGAATGGTAACTCGCCCATAGGCAACGCCCATCAGCCTCGCATAATAGGCGACCTTTTCCGGAATCACCTGCTTTGCTAACTTCAGGAGTCTCTCTATCTGTTGTTCTGTAAATAATCCCTCCGCCTGCAATGAATCCCTGTCTTCTTCCTGCTTTCGCAAATGCTTTGTCAGCCAAGAAGACTTTGACTCTACAAACCCACGTATCTCCATCTCTGACATCTGCCTTGGTGCACGCACCAGAACATCACCCGCCGGAGTAATTTCCAGAGAAATGGTTCTGCGATTGCTACGGATTACTTTAATAACTTCTCTGCCCATTCTTTCTCCTTAAAACCGGTGAGCACATAATCTTCGCCCACCACCAATGGACGTTTCACAAGCATTCCATTTGTGGAAAGAAGTTGCAGTTGCTCCTCTTCCGACATCTGTGGCAATTTATCTTTCAGCCCCATGTCTTTATACAAAAGACCGCTTGTATTGAAGAACTTCTTCAGTGGAATTCCACTCATCTGATACCATGTCTTTAACTCTTCGTAGGTCGGGTTTTGCTCTTTCATTGGTCGTTCCTCGAATTCAACATTGTTTTCCTCTAACCAATTAAGGGCTTTTATGCATGTGCTACATTTTCTGTATACTAAAACTAACATTGTGGTTACCTCCTAACATTCTATTTCACATATTTGCACCCTCATGTTTATAATAGTGCAAAATTTGCACTTTCGTCAATTCGAAGTGCAAATTTCCACCTCATACAAATCTTCAAACTTTATTTTTGTATTCACAATCTTCAACACCCTCGCCGTCTCATCTATCTTCGACACCATCCCTGTCATTTTCAGGTACTCCCCATTACAGAAATACACCACCGTGATGATATCATTTTTACGCACCTGTCTCAGTTTCCGGTCCAACTCTTCCTTATATTCTTCAGAAAGTTCTCGGCGCTCCACCACAATTTTCTCCCGCATGCGAAGTGCCTCCATATGACCTTTCAGCGCGGCGAATGGCATGAACTGCTTTGCCCTCTCTTCTCGGCTCATCTTATACCTCACCACTTTTGTGTCCTCCTATCTGTTGATTTCGCTCGATGGTCGTCGCCCCTTTTTCCAGATTCATGCCTTTTAGAATGGCATTTTTCCCATACTTCCCCTTAATATCCAACAGGGCTTTCTGAAGCTGCAACTCCCGTTCCATATCCTCCGGGTCAGTGAACAAATCATACTGGCGGTAGACTTCATCAATAACACGGTTAAATGTGATGGTCATCCGGCGTACAAACTGATGGGGATTTACGATCTGCTCATATAGCCTCTCCGTATAAGAAACAATCTGACGGGAGGAGCTGGTGGTAACCGTCATGCTGATGGTCCCATGTGCCGGTTTGACAGCATAGCGATTGGAATATCCCACGTGAAGAGTGATGGAATCAGTCACCAGCCCTTTTTCCACCAGTTCCAAAGAAAGTAAATCTGCCATTTCTTTGATAATTAATTTTCCTTCTTCATAGGAGTAATCACGAGGCAGCACCTGCCCACTGGAAATGGAATTGGTCTTGGCTCTATAGGACTTAATATCCGACATTAACGTGGTCTCTCGCCCCCAAGCGTGGTCTATCAGAAGCTCCGCATCTACTCCGAACATGCGATACAACATTTCCTCATCCGCATGGGCTATATCCCCCATGGTATAAATGCCCTGGGTCTCCAAGCGATTGGCGATACCCCTCCCGATGCGCCAGAAATCCGTCAGCGGCTTATGTTTCCACAGGGTTTTGCAATACATAGTTTCATCCAGAATACCGATATGGTCCTCCACATGCTTTGCGGTGATATCCAAGGCAACCTTGGCGAGATACAGATTCGTCCCGATTCCACAGGTTGCCGTAATTCCGGTGGACTTATACACATCCTGCATGATAGTTATCCCCAAATCCTTGGCGGTCATCTGATACATCACCAGGTAATCCGTCACATCCATGAAAACTTCGTCAATGCTGTACACGTGAATGTCCTCTTTGGCAATGTATTTGAGGTAAATGCTGTAAATCTCCGCCGAATAATCAATGTACATCTGCATACGCGGGGGTGCCATGATATAGTCTATCCCTTTGGGGATCTCGAACACGCGACATCTCCCGGGTATACCAAGTTTCTTTAAAGCCGGAGATACTGCAAGGCAGATGGTTTTCTCTGAGCGGTCCGGGTCTGCCACCACAAGTCGAGTCGTCATGGCATCCAAACCACGCTCCCGACACTCAACAGATGCATAAAATGATTTCAAATCAATACAAATATAAATTCTATCGCTCACCGCACTTCCTCCTTATATCTTAAGTATATCCCCCATCGCTCTCATTTGCAAGCATTTTCTCGAACGTGTGTTCTTGTTTATTTTCGAAAACTATTGCATTTCTTAGTATTTTCAAGTATTCTATTATTATAAATTATCGGAAAAGTTTATGGAGGAAAAACAATGAAACGAACAGCAGAAGACATCATGAAGCTTATTCAGGAACAAGACATTAAGATGGTCGATTTTAAAATCGTGGACATCAACGGGCAGTTCCGCCACGTTACCATTCCTGCTTCACAATTCACACAGGACACCATGGCGAACGGAATCGGTTTTGACGCTTCCAACTATGGCTACGCAGTGGTTGAAAAGAGTGATATGGTATTTATCCCTGATTTGGATACCGCAGTAATTGACCCTTACTGTGAAATTCCTACTTTATCAATTACGGGGAATGCGATGATTATCGATTACCCGGAGAATCGCCCACTGGACCAATATCCAAGAAATATTGTACAGGCTGCAGAGCAATACATGAAGGACTGCGACATTGCAGACACCATGCTGATTTTACCGGAATTTGAATTCCATATGTTTGACCAAGTTGGCTGGTCTGTACAGCCAGATTCTATCGGATTTTCCGTTGACTGTGAACAGGCATACTGGAACAGCGCGAATCAAGGCTTGGGCTGTGTGGTTCCTCATCAGAAGAACTACCACGTTGCAAAGCCATTTGACCGCACATATGAATGTCGTTCGGAAATGTGTCTGGAATTAGAAAAGATGGGCATTGAAATCAAGTACCATCACCCAGAGGTGGGTGCAGCCGGACAGTTTGAAATCGAGCCAATGCTTGGACAAATGTCAAAGATGGCTGACAACACGATGATGATTAAATATGTCATCCACAACACTGCTTTGAAATATGGCAAGGTTGCAACCTTTATGCCGAAACCGGTTTACGGTGAAGCTGGAAATGGTATGCATGTACATATGTTACTTTTGAAAAATGGAGAACCTGTTTTCTCAGATGATAAAGGCTATTCACATTTGAGCCAAACCGCTCACTATTTCATGGGTGGTCTACTAAAACACATTTCTTCCCTTTGTGCAATTACGAACCCAAGTACGAACTCATTTAAGAGATTGGTTCCTGGATTTGAAGCACCTGTAACAGTTGGTTATGCAACTTCAAACCGTAGTGCCGTTATCCGTATTCCTGCCTACGCGAAATCTCCGAAGCTTCGTCGTTTCGAGATTCGTAACCCGGATGCAACTTGTAATCCATACCTTTGCTACGCAGCGCTTTTGATGGCTGGTATCGATGGTATCAAGAACAAGATTGATCCACATGCAAATGGATGGGGACCATACGACATGAACCTGTATTCTCTTCCGGAAGAAGAAAAAGCAAAATTGTCTTCTCTTCCAACACGCTTAGAGGAT
>JAZRPT010000166.1:0-3827 GCA_045649385.1 Faecalimonas sp.
AAACATTGGAGATTACTCTATTCCATTAACAAAAGAAACTAGATATAGAAGTGCAATGGTAGGTGTGTTTGAATATCAAGGCAAGACAGCATATTATGTAGTGAATTATGATACTGATTCTGAACGAACAGTAACATTAAAATGGAAGAAACCTACTTCGTATGTATGTCATATTCAAAATTCACAAACTGAAATAAAAGAAACAGCGGACACGTGCCAAATTTCTTTACAAGCGGGAAATGCGGCATTGGTAATTGTTGAATAAACAAAAAAGAAAGGGGAAGGGAAGGAATGAAAAAAGCAATTGCAATGGTTTTGGTTATCTGCTTGCTTGGCATTACTGCATTTGGCAATCTGACGGGTTCAGTTGTCAAAGCCAATGCAGATTTACAGCAGACAGATACCGAGTTAAAGCAAATTACATTCTCTGATTTTAATGTTGGAAATGGCAAGATTTCTGAGTGGACGAGAGCATTTTCGGTGGATTCGGAATTTACTTGGGAAAATGTGATTTTTAACGGTGTCATGAAATTTGAAGGTGAGAAGACGAGATACCTATTGTTAGGGAATGATTGGTGGGGACTTCGATTTGATTTTTGTTCTGATCATATCAGCGTGTATTATGATGGTGGCAATGGTGGTGCGTGGAATATAACCCCTGCAGCTGTGGAAATGAAAAAATTTCAGGATACGTTAATCAACTTAGCGATTTCATTGGAAAAAATAAACACAGTAGATGCGAGATTAAGCATTTCCATTAATAATCATACGGTGTTGCTTGGCGAATCAGAAAGTCAGGTACTTGTAAATGCATATGCAGAAACAGGACATCTAAATGTAAATAATAATTCAAGTAATAGAATTGAAATTACAGATGCAGATGCGGACCATCCAGTCATAGCATCTTCTGTTGTCCCGACATCAACGGATTTAAAACCTATTACGTTCAACAGTTTTGGTTTAGAAGATGGCAAGATTGCCGAATGGACAAGAGTTTTTTCCACAGATTCGGAATTCACATGGGAAGATGTAAAATTTAGTGGCAATATGAAGTTTGAAGGCGACAAAACGAGATACTTATTGTTAGGAAATGATTGGTGGGGACTTCGATTTGATTTTTGTTCTGACCACATCAGTGTTATTTATGAAGGTGGAACTGGTGGATCATGGAATATAAGTCCTGCAGATATTGAAATGACTTCATTTAAGGATATGTTAATCAAATTGTCAATCTCATTGGAAAAGATCAATACAGTGGATGCGAGATTAAGAATTTCGATTAACGATCGTTCCGTATTACTTGGCGAATCAGAAAGTCAGGTACTAGTAAATGCATATGCAGAAACGGGACATCTAAATGTAAATAATAATTCAAGTAATAGAATTGAAATTACGGATGCAGATGCGGACCATCCGGTGTTGATTTCTTCTGTTGTTTCATCAGCGGCAGGTTTAAAGACTATCACATTCAATAGTTTTGGCTTAGATGATGGCGAGATTAGAGAGTGGACGAGAGTAGGTGCGGTAGATACTGACTTCACATGGGAAGATATAATCTTCAGCGGTAATATGAAATTTGAAGGCGAGAAAACTAGATACTTACTGTTAGGAAATGGCTGGTGGGGACTTCGGTTTGATTTCTATCCGAATCTTATCAATGTGCTTTATGAGGGTGGAACCAGTGGTTCATGGATTATAAAGCCAGAAGATGTTGGAATGACCACATTTAAAGATGTAGATTTTAAACTTTCTGTTGCTTTAGAGAAAGTAGAAGATACAGAAGATGCATGTCTGCAGGTATATATTAAGGATACAAAAGCTTTGTTAGGAGATAAAGGAAGCCAAATCCTGACAGGAGCATATGCTGCAGAAGGAAATATGAATGCGATATACAATCTATTGGAGTTAACTGATGCAGACGAAGCCAATCCAATTCACATTACGTCGGTGGAAATAAACAATGAAGGCGACAATGAAGGTGGCAATGAAGGTGGCAATGAAGGCGGCAATGAAGGCGGCAATGAAGGTGATAATGAAGGCGGCGGAGAAGCCGATGCACCGATTCAGAAACCAGAACTTACAAAGGTTACTTTAAAACAGACAGGTATTATAGATGGGCAATATACCTATAGTAACAATGACCTTGCCGTTAGTGGTGATTATGAGAAGTCTTTAATTAACACCAGTATGAAACAAAAGATGATTTTCAGTAAACATACAAATAACTGGTTCCAATATGGTGGAAAAGATTTAGCTTGGTATGGAATTCGTTTTATGACACATGCAGACACTGGGAAAATTTACATCATCCCTACAAATGGAGAGTTTCCGGAAAGTTACGAGTTATCTCCGGAGATAGCAGGAACGGAACTTCTAGGTAAAGAGATTGAATGGACATTGGAGTTATTCAGCGAAGGTGACGATGCATGGCTTGGAGTATATATTAATGGAAATCTGTACAATGAACGGTATTTCAAACTTACAGGAGCAGCAGATAAATTTGGAGGACTGATAAGCATCTATTCAGAAGATGAAGATGGTTATATTCAGATTGGAAAGAAGCAAGAAGTTCCTACCATCAATGAAACTTTCTCAAGAATTACGTTTAATTCTTATGAATTTGAAACAGGAACTTATAAGATTAAATACTATGTTGACGAACAAGGGAATCCGCATCCAGATGCCTCAGCAAGTGGTGATTGTGGTCTCGAAAGTGCGGACCGTGTAATTTTTTCAGATATTGTGAATTTCTCAAAAGAGCCAGGTGCCGAGTTACGTCTCTTTGGTAAAGAGTCACCGTGGCATGGTATGGTTTGGGAAAATACTGAGGATGGAATTTACGTTACAGATCCTTACGGTATGTTTAAACCTATTATGTTTGATTCTAAGACTGCGGGTGTTGAACTTTTGGGACAAGATATTCACCTCACAATTAGTATCGAATATGTGGACTCTGATGATGATGGAAAGAAAGACGATGTAAAAATGGGAGTTTGGTTTAATGGAAAACCATATGCCAATAGTTGGATTTATTTGAGAAACACTGCACCGAATCTCGGCGGATATGCATTGATTTTCTGTAAAAACGAAAAAACTTCTTTTTCACTCCAAACAGAGTGGCCACCAATTGATTTTGCAGAGTATGGTTTTACAGTTAATTGGGAAGTGGAATTGGGATTAAAGAAGAAATCATAGGGGGTACAGGATGAATAACAGTATTTTTGATACAAAAACACCCTTTGAGCGCTTTGGAATTATGATAGATAATTCTCGTATCGCGGTGATGAATGTGGATACAACTAAGAGAATTATCGATATCATGGAAAAACTCGATTATAATCTGCTTATGCTTTATACAGAAGATACTTACGAGGTAGAAGGACAGCCATATTTCGGGCACTTACGTGGACGTTATACAAAAGAAGAATTAAAGGAACTTGACGCTTATGCCATGGAGCATGGCGTCGAGTTAATGCCTTGTATTCAGACATTAGCACATTTGAATTGTTTGATGTACTGGAAATCATATTATGAGATTGCAGACTGTAATGATATTCTTTGTGCAGGTGAGCCGAAAGTCTATCAGTTAATTGATGATATGTTTGCGACTCTTGCGGAATGTTTTACCACGCGAATGGTGAATATTGGTATGGATGAAGCACATATGGTAGGACTAGGTCAATATTTGGACAAACATGGATATTGCAATCGTATAGAAATTGTATGCAAACATTTGCAACGTGTGAACGATATAGCAGAGAAATATGGTTTTACTATTTGTATGTGGAGCGATATGTTTTTCAGACTTGCTACCGGTGGCTATTCGG
>JAZRPT010000167.1:0-1816 GCA_045649385.1 Faecalimonas sp.
TGAATACCTTGTGCTCCAGCTTTACCTGCACCCATTGCTAAAATAACAGTTGCCGCACCCGTCACAGCATCACCACCGGCATAAACACCTTCTTTGGTTGTTTTACCGTTTGTCTCATCAGCAACGATACATTTCCATTTATTTACTTCCAATCCTTCTGTTGTTGAAGAGATAAGTGGGTTTGGAGATGTACCAAGTGACATAATAACCGTATCTAATTCCATTTCAAATTCAGAGCCTTCCACTACAACCGGGCGTCTTCTTCCGGAAGCATCTGGTTCTCCAAGTTCCATCTTCACGCATTTCATACCTTTTACATACCCATTTTCATCTACAATAATTTCAGTTGGGTTTGTCAAAAGATTAAAGATTACACCTTCCTCTTTTGCATGATGTACTTCTTCCACACGGGCCGGAAGTTCTTCTTCACTACGACGATATACAATATGTACATCAGCCCCAAGACGAAGTGCTGTTCTTGCGGCATCCATTGCTACGTTACCACCACCGATAACTGCAACCTTTGTACCTGCAGCAATTGGTGTATCATAGGACTCATCAAAAGCTTTCATCAGGTTATTTCTTGTCAAATATTCGCTTGCTGAGAATACACCGTTGGCGTTTTCGCCAGGAATTCCCATGAATTTTGGAGGTCCTGCACCAGAACCGATAAATACACCTTCAAAGCCTTCCTCTTCGATTAACTGGTCAATGGTAGTTGATTTACCAATTACAACGTTTGTTTCAAATTTAACACCAAGTTCTTTTACTTTATCGATTTCTTTTGCAACGACTTTTTGTTTTGGCAAACGGAATTCCGGAATACCATACACAAGAACACCGCCAAGTTCATGTAGTGCTTCAAATACAGTTACTTCATATCCCATTTTCGCAAGGTCACCTGCACATGTTAGACCTGCAGGACCTGAACCGATAACAGCAACTTTATGACCGTTTGTACATTCTGCCTTTTCTGGTTTGATATCGTTTTCCAAAGCATAGTCAGCAACAAATCTTTCTAATTTACCGATAGATACCGGTTCTCCTTTGAGTCCTCGGATACATTTACCTTCACACTGAGATTCTTGTGGACATACACGACCACAAACTGCCGGCAGTGCAGATGACTTACCAATAATTTTATATGCTTTTTCAAATTCACCTGTTTTCACTTTACTGATGAATCCTGGGATGTCAATCGCTACTGGACAGCCTTGCACACATTTTGCATTTTTACAACCGATACATCTTGATGCTTCTTCCATTGCTTCTTCTTGATTATATCCGTAACATACTTCTTCGAAGTTTGTTGCACGTACCTTTGGGTCCTGCTCTCTTACAGGAACTTTCTTTAATACATCAGCCATTATTCGTCACCTCCACAATGTCCACATCCACCATGATGTGTGTCACCTTCTTGAACCTTCAACAATGCACGACCTTCTTTTGTCTTGTACATTTGTTGTCTCTTCATTGCCTGGTCAAAATCCACCAAATGACCATCAAATTCCGGTCCATCAACACATGCGAATTTAACTTCATCACCCACTTGCAAACGACAAGCTCCACACATACCGGTTCCGTCAACCATAATTGGATTCATACTTACAATTGTAGGAATTTCCAATTTCTTTGTTGTAAGACATGCAAACTTCATCATAATCATTGGTCCAATCGCAACACAAAGGTCGTATTTTTTACCTTCCTCATTTACCAACTGTTCAATCTTTGAACTTACCATACCTGCATGTCCGTAAGAGCCATCATCTGTACCAGGATAATAATTTCCAGATACCGCTTTCATTTCTTCTTCTAA
>JAZRPT010000168.1:0-4489 GCA_045649385.1 Faecalimonas sp.
GATATCAAATGTAGTTTCTACCTCAGCCGTTTCCATTGCGAAGGTGTATCTACCACCTTGGAAATGCTCGTGAGTCAAAATAGAACCACCGACAATAGGCAGCTCTGCATTTGAGCCAACAAAATAGTGAGGAAGAAAATCGAGCACATCAAAGAGCTTTACAAATACCGATGCATCAATTTTCATAGGAATGTGCTTGGTATTAAATACTATGCAGTGCTCATTGTAGTAACCGTATGGAGAATACTGAATCTCCCACTCTTCCCCTGCAACCATTAAGGGAATGGGACGCAGGTTTTGCCGTGCAGGAAGTTTCGCCGTCCCAACGAAACCTGCATTCTCCGGACAAAGTTGACATTTGGGATATGCGGTTGATTTCTGCTTCTTAGCCGCCGCAATATCCCTTGGATCTTTTTCCGGCTTAGAGCAATTGATTGTGATGTCCAAAATACCGTATTCACAAGGGAATTTCCACTTAAGATCCTTTGCAATTCGTCCTGCCCTAACGTAATTCAGTTTCTGACTGTATTCATAGTACCAACCTGTTGCTTCTTCAGGACTTATATGATAGTTCTTATCAAACTCAGCGATAACCTCTCGTGGCATCGGAGTTAAGCATCCCATCAACTTGGTATCAAATAAATCTCTCGAATTTGCCGTATCAGAGATTATCCCTTGCTTACAAGCGTATTCTACAAGCACTTCAAGAATTTCATCGATTGTCTGTTCTTTACTTGCAAGACTTACATCTTTCCAGTCTGTAAGACGAAGGATATCCATCAATTCGTTTCGAACTACCAATTCGTCAGCACCGATTATCAGATGATTCTTGATACCATAATTGATTAGGTGTTGGACTGCTTCGCAAATCATTTTCTCACCTCCGTTTTTATTTATTGTACCCATCGGGATGGGTTGAGTGCCATTTCCATGCGCTGCTGATGATATCAGCCAAATCTTTTATCTCGGGTTCCCAGCCAAGAATATCTTTTGCTTTCTCGCCCGATGCAACAAGCCGAGCAGGATCACCTGCACGTCTTTCTTCTTCTTTTGCAGGAATCGGATGTCCTGTAACTTTTCTTGCCGTCTCGATTACCTCTTTAACGGAATATCCGACACCATTTCCGAGGTTAAAAATATTACTTTCGCCACCGTTTATCAAGTACTTAACAGCTAAAATGTGTGCCTTTGCCAAATCTGTTACGTGTATGTAGTCACGAATGCAAGTTCCGTCAGGTGTATCATAATCTGTTCCGTAAATAGAAACGAATTCTCTTTTCCCGTTTGGAACTTGAAGGACAAGCGGAATAAGGTGGCTTTCAGGATTATGGGCTTCACCAATCTCGCCACTCTCGTGGGCTCCGCAGGCATTGAAATATCTGAGAGATACATAATGAAGTCCGTGTGCTTTGGCTGCCCAGGAAATCATCTTTTCCATTGCGAGCTTCGTTTCGCCGTAAGGATTTGTAGGACAGGTTCTGTCACTTTCTAAAATCGGAATGTTTTCAGGTTCTCCGTATATTGCCGCTGTGGATGAGAAAACGATTTTATCCACGCTACTTTCAATCATTGCTTCTAAAAGAACCTTTGTACCGTACAAATTGTTTTCGTAGTATTTTAAAGGATTTACAACACTTTCGCCAACCAAGGAATATGCTGCGAAGTGAATAACTGCATCTAGCTTTTCTTTTTTCAAAAGGTCAATCAAGAAATCTTTATCTCGAAGATCTCCTTGGTAAAAGGTTGCTTTTTCAGGAATAGCCTCTTTGTATCCGGTTACAAGATTATCTGCAATCACAACCTCGTGACCGCTATCAAGAAGTTCTCTTGCAGTATGGGAGCCAATATATCCCGCTCCGCCTAAAATTAAAAGTTTCATTGTCTTTACTCCCTTCCTTATACAACCTCAATACCGCCAATGGGTCTTATTTTAACCTGATGACATGACCCATCTCCGTAAATTCGTTCAATACCATCCTTGTATTCCTTAACCATCTCGGTGGGAACAAATGCTTGAATAGTTCCTGCAAATCCGCCACCGTGAACACGTACTGCACCTTTATTACCAAGAATAGATTTGCTGATTGTCAGTGCTAAGGGAATTGCCTGTTCAGTTGGAGTGCTATTCGAGTATAGGTTTTGAAGCAGATTTCCAGAGGAAATTCCCGATTCATTTACTAACTTTAAGAACAAGTCAATATCATTATTTTTTAGTGCTGTTGCTTCATCGTAAGCACGCTTAGTTTCTCCAAAGAAGTGCATCGCTCTCAAAATGGCACGGTCAGAACAAAACTTTCTGAGGTTGGGAAGGCTAGATAGAAACTCCTTTTTATCAACTTCACTAAGCACGTCACACTCGAAATAATCTGAAACCTGCTTCATTTCCTCACGTATTGCCACATAATCATCAGTCAGGTTTTCGTGACTACTCTTCGTGTCAGTAATGCAGAGTGTGTATCCGTACTGTTCAAAGTCAAAATCAATTTTTTCAATTGTAGGTGCTGATTCATCCTTGAAGTCAATGGAAACGAGACTACCGTAAGAGGAAACTGTCTGATCAAGCAGGCCGCATTTCTTACCGAAGAATACATTTTCTGCAAACCATCCGCACTGAGCAATTTCAAAAGGAGTGCATGCACCGTCATTATATTTCTGATTAACCACCGTTCCAACAAGAGTCTCAAATGCAGCCGAGGAAGAAATTCCGCCACCACAAATAACATCCGATGTAGTGTACATATCGAAACCATCAACCGAAACATTTCTTTCTTTAAATTTTGCAATGACACCCTTTACAAGTGCTGTAGTACCATCATCATTGCTGTTGGGAGTCAAATAGTCAAGTTGTATCTCAGCAAGCTCATACCCCTCAGATTTCACTCTAACTACACCCTCATTATGAAATGCAACTACTGCAATAATGTCCAGGTTGACTGCACCGGCAAGAACGATTCCGCGCTGATGGTCCGTGTGATTGCCGCCAATTTCAGTTCTGCCGGGTGCAGAATAAATCTTTATTTCCGTATATGTCGGGAAGGATTTGTGAAAAGACTGTACAGCACACATGTATCTCTGCTGTTGTTTTTCAATAACAAAATCTTGGTTTCCATAAAGCTCTGCGAAGAGTTTTCTTACTCTATCGTTTTTAATTTCTTCTATGCAATTCGTAAGATTCATATTATCATCTCCCGACTTTGGCGGTCTGTATGCCCTCTTTCTTGATATCACTTTACCACATTGTTAATTTCGTAACAATAAACATTCTCACCAAGTTTATGCACAAAATGTGATTTCCTCATTGAAAAAGCCGTGATTTTATGTATAATATAATTAGTGCGTATGTTACACTTTGATAACTTGATATGGAGGATATGTTATGTATACAAATTTAGCGTATCTTGGCGGAGAACATGAGGATATCGTAGATAAAAGTAAACCCCTCATAATTACTGCTGCTGGTTATTACCGAGTTCACACCAGTCGTGTAATAGAAACTGAAAGACCGAATGGTAGAGGCGATTATCAATTAATTTATATTGCCTCCGGTTGTGCTCATTTTTATATCGATGGTGTAGAACGAATCATACCAAAAGGCAATATGGTTTTATTCAGACCGGGTGAAACGCAGATGTATTATTTGTACGCTACCGATAAACCGGAAACCTATTGGGTTCATTTCACAGGTTCAGATGTTGGTCTTCTACTCAACTATTATCAAATTCCAAGAAATGAAAATATTTTCTTTACCGGTACGTCCCCCGATTATCAATGGTTCTTTCGCCAAATGATTCAGGAACTTCAATTGCAACGTGTAAACTTTGAAGATCTTCTAAACATGAACCTCCGCCATATATTTTTGATTATTAACAGATATTTGCAGGAGGGAAGTGATGTAGGAACTGAAATGCTTGATGAAGTTGAACGTGCTACACACTATTTTAACGAAAATTATAATCAGCAAATCATTATCGAAGAATATGCACGTGAACGTGCCATGACTGCCAATTGGTTTATTCAAAGTTTTCGCAAAATTACTAAGTTCACACCCATGCAGTATATTCTTTCTTTGCGTATGATCAATGCCATGAATCTAATCGAGACAACCAACTACAACATAACTCAAATCGCGGCTGCAGTTGGTTATGATAATTCTATGTACTTTAGTCGCATATTCAAAAAACATACCGGTATGACACCCACTGAATATAAAAGACGAAACGAAAAAACCGATAAGTAAACAAAACTTGTTGTTACACTTCTAAAGCTGAAGAATTTTACCTGCAGAAATATTACAGCAATTGTTTTCATCAATAAAATCATATAAAAATTTTCTCTAAAAATAAACATTCAAAAATTAAAAACTTTTTTACCAAATCGTAAACTTAAACATAAAAGCCGAGATACACACATCTGTGCATCTCGGCTTTTTACTGTTTTTTACAACCTTGTAAATTTTTATAAATGCTTCCTTTTAGATTCGCACAATTCG
>JAZRPT010000169.1:0-7639 GCA_045649385.1 Faecalimonas sp.
CAACAAACTCAGTGATCGCTTCATCAATTTCGCTTGCTGTGAGTTTTCCATCTGTGTCATCTGCCGCCTCTGCAATGGCAGTTGGACTTGACTTCAGTGTAATGGTTTTGTCTTCTTTATTTAATGTGTAGTATAAATCAATCTCTACATACGAACCATCGATTGTAGCTTCTACTGTAATCTCATCATCTTCAATATCTAAATGATAACCTTTATCCCCTGCAAGCCATTCACCCTTCAGCGGATTACCTGCCACAGAATTTGTAATAAAAAACGCAACCAGTAGCAATATAATTGCACTAGAGGCAATCATCACAATCACCCACGCTTTGCTTCTTTTCGCCTCATCTCTTTGTCTCATTTCCATACGTTTCACCTCGTTTTTCTATACTGAATTACAGAGCCTACCTCGAAAACACGTTGTGTTTCCTCGGTTTGGCGTATCCGCCAAATAAAATTTTAAAAAACTGCTTAAAAATGCAAGCATTTTACGCCTGTTTTATAAAATTTTCCTCGGCTCTGAACGGTTACTTAAATTATAAGAATTTTTCCTACTCGTGTCAACGTAAAAAGGTCAGATTATTCTCCTCCCAGTTTGCTTGCTGCAAACCATCCGGCAATAAATGTAACTACGCTGACAATGAGAGTCGGAACAGAGAATTTGCCCCAATCTGTCTGTAAAAGTATGGCAATCGGCGATGCCATAATCAAACCGATAATTGCAAAGTAAGCATGTGTCTCTGCCTTCGAAAAAATAAATTCAATAATTTTTGCAATTACAAAAATACCAACAACCACACCAATTCCAAACGGTGCCAACACACCGGTTGCCACAAAAATTTCTTTGATGTCAAACGCAAAGACAGCATCAATAAAATCATTAATTGTTGCAAGAATCACATCATAGTATCCCATAAGCATCAGCATCATAGAGCCACTGACACCCGGCACTACCATAGTAGCTGCTGCGATAATTCCTACACCAAGAAGTTTCATTACATTCACCACGCTAAAGCTTACATCTGCATCTGCTCCAGCGGCTTCTCCCATAACTGCCATAAGAATTACCACTGCGAAGAAAATCACAAACGGAATAATTTTTCCTACTGTAATCTTCTTTCCCTCCACTTTTTTAAAGATGAATGGTAAGCTTCCCGCTATCAACCCGCAAAATGCAAAATTCGTTGGTATCGGATGATTCGCTAATAAATACTCAAAAAGTCGTGATAACACAACAACTGCAATACCTGCTCCTGCAAAAATCGGAATTAATAATTTTAAAGCACTTTTAAATTCACTTTTCAAATGCGTAATAGCATGAATGAGTTTGTCATACAATCCCATTGCAACCATCATGGTGCCACCACTGACACCCGGAATAATATTGGCGATTCCTACTGCCATCCCCTGTAAAATCAGTTTTAACATATTTTCTCTCCCCTATTCGTGCTTGCTTATATATTCTGCCAGGAACGCAATGAATCGCTCCATTTCTTCCATAGTACCGATAGAAATACGCAGATAATTCTTGATTCGCTCTCCACCCAAGAACCTTACATAAATATCTGCTTCCTTTAGTGCCTCAAACAAATCCTTTGCCCCATATTTTTCGTGTGTTGCAAAGATAAAATTAGACTGAGAGTCCGGATATGTAAATCCAAGCTTTGTAAGTTCTCTCTTGGTCCACTCTCTTGTATCTTTAATCTTCTGCACCGTCTCCTCAAAATATGCTTTATCTTTCACCGCCTCTACACCACACACAAGAGAAGTCTGATTCATGGTGTAAGAGTTGAAGGAGTACTTCGCGTCATTTAAGTATTTTATCAAAGTAGGATTACTAATTGCATAACCGATTCGCATACCCGCCATAGAACGAGCCTTAGAAAAGGTCTGTACTACAATTAAATTTTCATATTTATCAATCAGTTCAATGGCAGACTTTCCTGCAAAATCAATATATGCCTCATCTACAATAACAATGACATCTTGATTATGTTTTAGAATGTCTTCTATAAAATCCAGATTTTCGTAAATGGAGGTTGGCGCATTTGGATTTGGAAAAATGATTCCGCCGTTTTCCTTATAATAATCCTCTTTTACAATGTGAAAACTTTCATCCACAGCCGGACATTCATATGGAATCCGATAAAGCTCCGCCCATACCTTGTAGAAGGAATAAGTAATATCCGGGAACAAAATCGGCTTATCCGAATTAAAAAAGGTAAGGAAACACATAGCCAACACATCATCGGAGCCTACACCCACGAATACCTGTTCATCACTTACTCCATAATATTCTGCCAAAGTATGTACTAAATTTCCTGCTGTCGGGTCCGGATATAAGCGAAATCTGTCAACATCAATACTCTGCAGAGCTTTACTAACCCCCGGCGCCGGCGGATATGGATTTTCATTGGTATTTAATTTCATCACTTTTCGTTGTGGCTGTTCCCCCGGAACATAAGGTTCCACTTTACGAATATTTTTTTCAAATGCTTTCATTTTAAAAGTATTCCTTTGCAAGTTCTTTGAATTTCGGCAGTGAATTTACGATAGTTTCATATGCAACGCAGTATGCCATACGTACATAACCAGGGCATCCAAAGGAGCTTCCCGGTACGATTAAGATATTGTACTTCTTCGCTGCTTCACAAAATTCTTTCTCATTTTCAACCGGTGATTTTACAAACAAGTAGAATGCACCTTCTGGTTTAATGCAGGTAAATCCACACTCTGTCAGACCATTGTAAAGAGTTTCACGATTTCTGTCATAGTAAGAAATATCAGTCTGTTCATTGAGACATCTAACCACCATTTTCTGTTGCAAGGTTGGTGCATTTACAAAACCTAAAATACGTGTTGCAACACTTGCTGCAGAAATCAAGTCCCCACTATCCGATGCTTCATCCGGAATCACCAAATATCCAATACGTTCTCCCGGAAGGGACAAGGATTTACTAAATGAATATCCAACAATTGTATTTGCATAATACTTGGTCAAATATGGAACCTCTACTCCGTCATATGCCAATTCACGATATGGCTCATCAGAAATGAGATAAATCTCTGTGCCGAATTCCTTCTGCTTTGCCTCCATAATAGCAGCCAACTTCTTTATGGTTTCTTCCGAATAAACAACACCCGTTGGATTGTTTGGTGTGTTTACGATAACTGCCTTTGTCTTTGGCGTAATCTTGGCTTCAAATTCATCCAGCTTTGGTTGGAAATTTGTCGTATCCGGAGAAATTGCAACGAGCACACCATCAAAATTTGCGGTATAGCTTCTATACTCTCCAAAATAAGGTGCAAACACGATTACCTCATCACCAGGATTGAGTAAAATCTTAAGGGCCACGTTAAGACCACCCGCTGCTCCCACGGTCATCACAATGTTTCTTGCTGCAAATGCAGTGCCAAACTTCTCATTAATAGACTCTGCTACCGCCTGTCTTACATCCTCATAGCCCGCATTGCTGTTGGTATAACCATGCAATGCAACTGGGTCTTCTTCATTTAAAATCTCGATAATGGCATTCTTTACGGCCTGTGGTGCCGGCACATTGGGATTTCCCAAACTAAAGTCAAACACATTCTCTGCACCGTAAATCTTTGCCAGACGGTTTCCTTCCTCAAACATAGCACGGATTGCCGAGCTGTTTTTCACCATGTTCTGCATTTTCTCTGCTATCATTGTTCCCTCTCCTTTACAATACCTTTTTCCTGCAAGAAAGCTGGGCGATAAGACAACTTCGCCTTTCGAAGCCCCTCTGCACCGGTATCCTCTTCTCTGTTGATATATTTATATTTCATGCATTCGTGTTCTACGAACTGCTGATTAATCATTGGGTATGCACCTTGAATATCCGCAAATGCTTTCTCAATGTGTACCACGAAGGTATCCTCGCTTAGTTCCTCTCCAATGGTAAATGCAACAATCTCTCCATTAATACGAAGAATTCCACCTGTCAGCTCCAACTCCTTAAATAATCGAAGGGCATTTAAGGTAACACACATTTCTGCATTCTTCTCCTCGTCTTCCTCACAGCCATTCTCATTTCTCCACTTCAGAGCCATCTGAAAACATTCCTCCAGATTTTCCTCTGACATAGTTTCGTAACTCCAATTTTCATGAGTTGCTTTGAATTTATTGATATGATTTCGCTTGGCGTGAAGCTTCTTACCTGATAACGTCGCCAGATTCTCAGACTCATAGATATAGTCAGCGATGTCTCGGTTCAATTCATGTTCAAACCTTCCAGGATACCATGCATCAATCTGTTCAAAATGCTCTGGCGTAATATGATATAACACAAATGGGACGCCTCGTTCCTTCGTGTCTGCCATCAGAAAGTCTAGGACACGCTTCACGTCTTCCGGTGTTCCTACAGGATACGCGTATGCTTCTCCATGACTGGTGGAGCGAAATACCAAGGTGTTTTCTATCTCTGCAAATTGAACTGGATAATGTCTGGACCAAAGCAATGCATTTGCAAAAGTTCTCTCACAACTTCTGCTTGGATATTTGCGAAAATATGCATGCATCATATCCCTATCTTCCAACTCCGTTCGTCTAAACTGTATCTCTGCCACGTTTTTTTCTCCTTGTTACTTGAATCTAGTAATCATACCATATTTTTAACTGGTTGGGTAGATTTTATAACATTCTTTTCCTATCGAAACTGCAAATTATACAGCGCCTCATAAGCACCTTTCTGCTCTAACAGTTCCTCATGTGTACCTTCTTCCGCAATTCCTTCTTCTGTAAGCACCAATATTCTTTCTGCCTTACGAATGGTGGACAAGCGATGTGCGATCACAAAGGTTGTTCTATCCTTGGCCAGTTCTTCCATAGACTGCTGCACCACCAATTCACTTTCGTTGTCCAGTGCAGAAGTTGCCTCGTCAAAGATAAGAATCGGCGGATTCTTAAGGAACACTCGCGCTATTGATAAACGTTGCTTCTGTCCACCGGACAATTTCACACCACGTTGCCCGATATCTGATTGATATCCATCCGGAAAACTCATGATGAAATCATGGGCATTTGCACGTTTTGCTGCTAAGATAACTTCCTCGTCTGTTGCATCCGGTTTTCCATAGCGGATATTGTCCAAGATATTTCCTGCAAACAGGTACACATCCTGTTGCACAATCCCAATCTGACTGCGAAGGTCGGCTTGCTTCATCTTGCGAATATCCATGCCGTCAATCTTAATCGCACCCTCCGTCACCTCATAGAAACGTGGAATCAAGCTACACAGAGTTGTCTTACCGACTCCGGATGCACCTACAAGTGCCACATACTCTCCTGCTGCAACCTGCAAATTAATACCTTTCAGCACCTGCTCCTTGTTACTCTCATAATGGAAAGATACATTTTCGAAGGCGATATCTCCAGCCAAATCTTTCACAGCAATCGCTTTCTTATCATCCCGAATGTCAGGCTCAACATCCATAATCTCCATGAAACGTTCAAATCCGGAATATCCATTCTGGAATTGTTCAGCAAAATTAATGAGTTTTCGCACAGGTTCGGTAAAGTTATGAATATATAATAAGAATGTAATCAAATCCGTTGCTTTAATGGTATTGTTATTCATGAATAAACCGCCTAGTACAATCACGATTACCGTAACCATGGTTGTCATAGCTCCTACACTGGAGTGATATCCTGCCATATAGCGATAACTGTCCCGCTTAGATGCGATATAGTTGCGATTTCCCTCCTGAAACTTTTCTATTTCTATGTCTTCATTGGCAAAAGATTTCACCACACGAACACCGGATAAACTATCTTCAATCTGGGTGTTAATTTCTGCCACACGTTGACGATTTCTTTTGAAGGCACGTTTCATTTTCCGATTATAATAAATCGCAAGCACCAACATCACCGGTATACAGGCAAATGTTACAAGAGTGAGTGGCACATTGATTTGAATTAAAATGACAAATGCTCCCACAAGTTTAATAAACGAAATGAGCAAGTCCTCCGGTCCGTGATGTAATAGCTCCGTGATGTCAAACAAATCACTGGTAATACGTGACAAAAGTTCTCCCACTTTTCGATTATCAAAAAATGTGAAAGATAATTTTTGATAATGTTCAAAAATATCCTTTCGCATGTTGGCTTCCATTCTGGCACCCATCATGTGTCCATAGTATGTCATAAAATAATTGCAGCCCATTTCAACAAGCACGAGGGCAATCATGACTCCACCTAAAATCAGGATTGTCTCGAGAGCCTTCTGCCCCTCAAAGTATACCACTTCATTCGTAACATAACGCACGATAAGGGGCATCACCAATGTAATTGCGGCCCCTAGCATTGCAAAAAATAAATCGCTAAAAAACAGCAATTTATATGGTTTATAATAACTAAATAATCGTTTTAAGTTCTTTCTCATCTTCTTTTCGTCTCTCGTTCTTTCTTGCAATGTATTCTTTCCTATCCATTTTACTATATACTAATTTCAGTTGTACTTCAATTGCTTCTTCCCTATTTTATGTATATTTTTACTTCTTTGTTTCATACTAAATCCAGAGGTGATAGTATGATTTCCATTTGGTCAGATTCCGTAGATTTTCCAACTTTTGAACAATTAAAAAAGGACATCAAAACAGATGTCTTAATCATCGGTGGTGGCATCACCGGTATTCTCTGTGCCTATATGCTAAAACAGGCAAACATCGACTATGTGCTGGTAGAAGCAAACAGGGTTTGCAGCGGGATTACGAAGAACACAACTGCAAAAATCTCCATCCAGCACGGACTCATTTACCATAAACTTGTGAAACGTTTTGGTTTGGAGAAAGCCCGCATGTACCTAAATGCAAACGATGCTGCATTACAGGAGTACCGGAAGCTTTGTGAAAACATTGACTGCCATTTTGAAACCAAAGATTCCTTCGTCTATTCCCTCAATTCTCCGTCAAAACTAGAGAAGGAATTACATGCACTAAACCAGCTTGGCTTCACAGCAGACTTTGTGGGTAAATTGCCCCTTCCACTGTCAAACGTGGGTGCTGTAAGATTTGAAAATCAGGCTCAGTTTCATCCACTCAAGTTCCTTGCAGAAATTGTAAAAGAGCTTTCCATCTACGAGCATACAAAAGTAAGGGAACTTATGCCAAATACAGCCATGACAGAGTATGGACGCATTACAGCTCAAAACATCATAGTTACCACACATTTCCCATTCTTAAATAAACATGGAAGTTATTTTTTGAAAATGTATCAGCATCGTTCTTATGTAATTGCATACGAAAATGCGATGCATGTAAACGGTATGTATGTGGATGAAAATGATAAAGGTTTGTCCTTCCGCAATTATAAGGACCTTCTGCTTATCGGTGGCGGTGACCACCGTACAGGAAAAAGCGGTGGAAACTGGAAAGAAATCTCTGAGTTTGCTGCAGCTCATTATCCAAATGCACAGGCACGGTATTATTGGGCAACCCAGGATTGTATGACGCTTGATGAAGTACCATACATCGGAGCATATTCAAAAAAGACTGCAAACCTCTATGTTGCAACCGGTTTTAATAAATGGGGCATGACCTCTGCCATGACGGCAGCCATGGTTCTTCGTGATTTGATAACAAAAAAAGAGTGCTCTTATGCACCGGTCTTCTCTCCTTC
>JAZRPT010000170.1:0-43356 GCA_045649385.1 Faecalimonas sp.
TTTATGAGCGTGTTGAAGTTAGATGAGAAGAAATAAAGAATTAGAAATATATATCCATATTCCATTTTGTGTGAAAAAATGTGCCTATTGTGATTTTCTTTCAGGACCACAGAGTGAAGAAACAAGAGAAAAATATGTTGATGCATTAATAAAAGAAATATATGCACATCAAGAAATGACACTCCAAAATGTTGTAACCACGATTTTTATGGGAGGTGGCACTCCATCCATTTTGAGCGAAAATCAAATCAAAAGAATATTTGATGCACTCAGAAGCACATTTGATATTGCAGGAGATGCAGAAATTACAATTGAAGCGAATCCAGGAACTGTCACGAGAGAAAAGCTAGAAGCATACAAACAATGCGATATCAATCGTATTAGCTTTGGTCTACAGTCCACGAATAATGAAGAACTAAAATTACTAGGAAGAATTCACACATACGAAGAATTCATAGAGAGTTATCAATTAGCAAGAGCATGTGGATTTGACAATATCAATGTGGATTTGATTTCTGCAATTCCGAAACAGACTGTTGCGAGTTGGGAAGAAACCCTAGGGAAAGTGATTGCACTAGAACCGGAACATATCTCTGCCTATAGTTTAATTGTGGAGGAAGGGACACCATTTGCAAAACTGTATGGTGAAGGTTGTCCGGGTGAACACGATCTTCCAAGTGAAGAAGTGGAACGAGCAATTTATTATCGTACAGAGGAAATGTTATCCCAAGCTGGTTATCATAGATACGAGATTTCCAATTATGCAAAGATAGGGAAAGAATGCAGACACAATCTCGGATATTGGGAAAGAAAAGAGTATCTGGGAATCGGTTTGGGTGCAGCTGGTTTGATTGATGACACTAGATATAAAAATACAGACGACCTTTTGTATTATTTGGAACATGCAGATGACTTGGGTGCAATTCGAGAAGATGTGGAAGAATTGTCTGTTAAAGAGCAGATGGAAGAATTTATGTTTTTGGGATTGCGAAAAATGGAAGGTGTTTCAATATCTGAATTTGAAAACAAGTTTGGAAAAAACATAGATGAATGTTATGGTGAGCAAATTCAGAAGCTGGTTGAGCAAGGATTACTTAAGCAGAAAGACGGTCGCTTAATGCTTACAAAGCAAGGAATTGATGTGAGCAATTATGTATTTGGTGAGTTTTTGATAGCATGTCAGTATTGACATGCTATTGTTTTTGTTGTAATATAACGTATATGTGATATAAAAACGGGTTGCAAAATTTTAATAAAACAAGGAAGGAAGTGTTTTACATGGATAAGGAAAAAGATTTCAAATATTCTTGTGAAAATAACGACGAAGTGAATATGGTAAAAGAAGAAGCCACAGCATATGGACTTAAGCGACAAGGGGAATATACACTTGAAGACTATTATGCAATTCCAGATGATATAAGAGTGGAATTGATTGACGGAGTTATCTATGATATGTCTGCTCCGACATTTACGCATCAAGACTTAGCACTTGAACTAGCAGTGTTTTTAAGGAATTATATTAAGGGTAAAAAAGGTAAATGTAAAGCATATGTATCCCCAATCGATGTTCAGTTGGATTGCAATGATAAAACCATGGTACAACCAGATGTTATGGTTGTGTGTGATAGAGATAAAATCATAAACAGATGTCTATATGGTGCACCAGATTTTGTCATTGAAATTCTGTCCCCATCAACTTCAAAAAAGGATTCCACCATCAAACTAAAGAAATATAAGGCCGCAGGTGTGAGGGAATACTGGATGGTAGATCCGGACAAAAAGAAAGTAGTAGTATATGATTGGAATAAGAGCGACATGCCGGTTGTGTATGGATTTGATGCCAAGGTGCCGGTGGGTATCTTTGACGGAGAGTGTGAAATAGATTTTGCAGAAATATATGAGGAGATTGCATTTTTGTATGAGAAAGAAGAAATAGAGCCTTGAAAACAATCGTGTTTTCTTCTAAAATAGGACTCATCTATAGAACACAATATAGTATGAGGTAAGAAATGATGTTTCAAGGAAAAATGAAAGCAATTACATTCAGTTATGACGATGGTGTCGTTCAAGACAGACGTTTAATTTCTTTACTTAATAAATATGGACTCAAAGCTACGTTCAACCTGAATTCCGAATGGTTTGGGCTAAAGCACATACTTCAAAGTGGCGAAAAGCCATTTGAGCATATTAAAATTGAAGCAAGTGCAGTACGTAAACTATACGAAGGCCATGAAGTAGCAGTACATACATTGACACACCCTAAACTTCCAAGTTTGTCAGATGAGGAAGTGATTAGACAGGTAGAGCAAGACAGGTTGAATTTGAGTAAGCTGGTTGGGTATGAAGTGATTGGAATGGCATATCCGGGTGGCGGAACTAATCATGATGATAGAACAGCACGACTCATAAGAGAAAACACCGGAGTAAAATATGCTCGCACAATCATGTGTACAGGTTCTTTTGAATTCAAACAGGATATGTACAAGTTTAAGCCGTCCGCACATCACCTTGAGGCAGAAGGAAATACGTATGAACTCTGCAAACAGTTTATTGAAATGCAGACAGATACAGCTCAACTCCTCTATATCTGGGGGCACAGTTATGAATTGGATTGGGACGATAGATGGGGGGAATTGGAAGAACTCTTCAAGTTAATAAGTGGTAGAGAAGATATTTTTTACGGAACCAATAGAGAGGTGTTTGAACAGATTATTTAAGGTTAGAGGGATAAATCCCTCTAACCTTTATGTATTTTTAAAATCAAATCATATGTTTGGTTTATGTGAGCCGCATCAAGAAGTTCTTCTTTTGTATATCGTACTTCTGACGTTAATTCTCCATCGTAATTAATTTCGGTTAGTGCTTTTCGAACAAGATGCCAATTTATAGTTCCATCATATGGTTGATTATGAGAATCTGTTCCATAGTTATCATGTATATGTGTTACTTTAAGGTGATTGCCAATTTTCTTGATATCACTATATATGTCTGCTTTTGCAACATTTGCATGTCCAAAGTCATAACAAATTCCCATAATTTCCTTTCCGTATTTTTGATTGTAATATTCTACAATTTGTATTAGTTCGTCAATCTTAGGGGCTGAGTTTTTAAATAAGGGTTCATCTTTTTCCATTTGTGTACCATTTTCAATTGCTATTAAAATATCATTTTCAATGGCTTTTTTTACAAAAGGTTCGAGATACTTTATATTATGTTTTACAGATTTTTTTATATCATAATTATAGTTGGAATCACAAAAGGTTCCAATATGAATGACTATCTTTTTCACACCAATTTCTTTTGAGATATCAATTGCTTTTTTGATTCTGTTTTCTAATACATGTCTATCAGTTCTTTCGTAATAGTTATTAAAGAAAAACGGATAATGGATTGGGGCGTGTGCTATATTGAATTTGATAGGTGTAGCTTTTAAGATGTCAATTATTTCGTTTTCATCCAAAAAATCCTTTATATCACAAAAGTTTAAATTACCATAACTAAAATTTGAAGTTTCCAATCTTTCTATTCCTAGTTTGAAATTAGCAATCGTATTTTCGTCACCAATTTTTCTTGTTGTAGTAGAATAAATTATATTATCTTTCATATCGTTCTCCCTCATTTGGTTTAGTGACTCGTTTTTCTATATTCACTTGGGGTCATTCCAACCATTCTGTGAAATACTTTGTTAAAAAATTTGATATCGTCGTATCCAGTTTGGTGTGCAATTTCGCGGATCGTAAGACTACTACCTGCAAGGAGGCCACAACTTTTTTCAATTCGAATTTTTTGTAAATACTCAAGAGCAGTAAGACCGGTTTCTTTTTTGAAACGTCTGCTGATGTATTGGGTGTTATAATGATATATTTTGCAAAAGTTACTTAAAAGTGCTTTGTCTTGATAATTTGCTTTGAAATAATGTACGGCTTCTCGGATAACAGCGCTGTCAGTTGTTTTTTCAATAGGTAGATTTTGATGTTGCTCAACAACCTTACGCATGGTCAAAATTAAAATTTCCATAAGTTTACCGCGAAATAGTTCTTGATAACCCATATTTTGATTTTCATATTCATCACGCATTTCCTCCAATAACTTTAGAATTTTCCCATCATCATCGTAGAAAATACGGTTTACAGGTGTTAAACCAAGATATTGCTTATAATAACGTATCATACATACCCGAATAAGTTCATCGAAAGAACTACAATTTGCTAAGGATGCATCAACAAGTTCGGCTAGGAAAAGGCAGTTCACCAACTCTATGTTTTCCGAATTCGTATAGTTATGTAAACTCCCATGGTCAATAAAATAATACGCACCTTTATGAACAGTTTCAGTATTTCCATCTAATGTCTGAAGAGCATGCCCCTCAATGATATAAGCCAACTCAAAACAGTCATGACTGTGCATTTTTACATTCCCTTGTTTACGGAATTCAATCATTAGTTTATCTGTTTCCTGTTTTGCCTCTTTCTTTAAATTAACTAATGCAGGTTGCATATCTTCACCTCTTTTTCCAAAATTTACTAGTGCAAAGTGCATATTTTCTCGCTAAATTATAAAAAGGTCACAAATACCCCTTGTTTCATGTCAAAAACAGGTGTTTTTTAACTATTCTATTCTTTGTTATACTGAAAGTCAAGGGAAAGATTTCCACTAGAGTATCGGGAGTTCATAAGTCATACTGTTATAGGTAGGCGTATAAAGGAGGAACACGCAATGAAGAAAAAGAAACTTGTTATTACGTTATGTATTGTGCTGCTTCTAGGATTAACAGCTGGTTGTCTTGGAGCATGGGTTATTACAAGGCATAAAGCGATGAGTGCACTTTTGGAAGAAGTAGAATGGTACAATTTGGATGACAAAGAATTTACCATTACCTCATCAGAAGAACTGTTTGATTTGGCAGCACTCTCAAAATATTACGATTTTAAGGGACAGAAAATTATCCTTGGGGCTGATATTACTGTGAATGAGGGTAATGCAAGTGACTGGGCAAATACAGCACCGGAACAGGTGTGGATGCCTATTACTAAGTTCGCCGGAACTTTTGATGGAAAAGGGTACACGATTAGAGGTATTTATGCGGTGGGTGTTAATAAATCAGTTGGACTCTTTACAGACACGCAGGCATCTTGTAAAATCAAAGATTTTAGATTAGAAAATAGCTATATCAAGGGTCTGAATGATAAAGGAACAGGAAGTATCATCGGCTCCGGAACAGGAGAATTGGATTCCATTTATAGTAATGCAATTGTAGTGTGCGAATCAGATAATTGTGGTGGCCTCGTTGGATATTTAAAAGCAACAAAAGCGAATACAATTGAAAATTGTTGGTTTGATGGTTCAGTTGAAGCCACGAGTGAATTGGCATCGTATACCGGAGGTTTAATCGGTAGGGTTCTTTCCAACAACAGCTTATGTAAAATTTTAAACTGTTTAAATACGGCGGATGTTGTTTCAAAGGGGCAGGAAATCGGTGGATTTATAGGAGCAGTTGCAGGAGAGACAATGATGTGGCTGACAGATTGTCTGAACGTAGGAAATGTACAGGGAGCGGAAGATAACCTGACAGCAGGTATGGCAATTGGTAAACTATATGGTTCTGCAAGTGTTACTTCCAAAACAACTTGGGTTGTAAAAGGAAATTATGCAAAGGCTGTTGGTACGGCAGATGGAACGGTTAAAGGTGTGCTTATGACCATTACAGCAGATGAGGTGCAAGGTTATGGTGCATATGTCAATACAACACTTAATTTTGACAAAAATTGGTCAGTAGTTGAACATGATACACCAGTGCTTACATATTTTTCTAAGACAACACCAAGTGTTATTGGTATGGAGAGAAAATACGATATTTCATGGTTTGATGAAAAAGCAACTCAAATGCAGATATCAACCGTAGCCCAGTTGTATGGTCTTGCCTTATTATCGCAGGCATACGGTTTCTCGGGCCAAACAATTGTATTAGATAGCGATTTGGTTTTGAACGAGGGTTCAGCAAAAGACTGGGGAAAAAAAGCACCTGCAAATGAATGGACAATGCCTATCGGACGTTGGATAAGTGAAGATGCTGTTACATCCGGTGTGGCATTTTCGGGAACCTTTGATGGAAAAGGTCACACCATTTCCGGTCTGTATATTGATTTGAACAGCACAAAAGCATATAACTGGGGATTATTCGCAAAGATAAAAGGAACAATTCAGAACTTAAGATTGGAAAACAGTTATATCGGCGGCATAGCAGGCGCTAACGTAGGTAGTATTGCGGGCGGATTAGAAGGAGCCACCTTAGAAAATGTATATAGCAATGCAATTCTTGATATGGATACTTGGCGATTAGGTGGCTTGACAGGTATCATTGAAGGTAGATTAAAAGAAAGTAAAATTATCAATTGTTGGTTTGATGGTAGCGTTTCGGGAAGAGAGCGTGTTGGTGGACTTGTAGGAAATTTGAACCAAGATGTAATTCTTACCGTTTCCCATTGCTTGAATAGTGGCACCATAACCTCAACTAGTCACTATCTTGGTGGCTTTATCGGTATTATTAATAAATGTACAGCTTCAGTTACAGATAGTTTGAATGTTGGAACCATATTGCGTGCCGAAGGAAACAGAAGTGGTTATTACGGTGCAATCTCAGGTGGTGTTAACGGTGATATTGGCTTAGAGTGTGAAACGACGTTTAATAATGTATTCTACTTAGATGATAGTTGCACAAAGGGATACCAAGTGGATAACAATCACACAAAATACATAACTCTAGTTGGCAATGGTGTTATCCAATTAAATAAAGAAGAGTTGACAGGTAAAAATGCATATGCCTGGTCAAGTCTTGATTTCAAGAATTATTGGACCACAGTGACAGCGGATACACCGCTTCTTCGTACATTTGCGACAACCACTCAAAAAGCATCAGGAACAAAGATAGTGGATTACAGTTGGTACAGTGTCAGCGGTAAAAATCTAAAGATAAAGAATGACAAGCAACTTTGGGCATTCTCCATTTTATCAAGAACAGACGATTTTGCTGAGAAAATTGTAGAGCTTACAAAGGATATTGTTTTAAATGATACAAGCAGCAACACGTGGTATGAAGCTGATGATCTTAGCAATTGGAAGCCAATTGGACGAAATGTAACAGAAGAAGGTGAGGCAATCGGAAAAACTTTTGCAGGAACCTTCGATGGAAAAGGACACTCTATTTCAGGTCTATATATTAAATTAGATAGCACCAAGGCATTTAATTGGGGATTGTTTGCAAAGATTTCCGGTAAGATTCAGAACTTAAAAGTGGTAGATAGTCACATTTCCGGTGTTGCAGGTGGTAGTGTGGCAAGTGTTACCGGTTCTATGGCAGGGGCAACATTAGAAAATGTATATAGCGATGCCAAGATCAATATTACTTCTGAGAAAGATAATACAGGAAAGAACATTGCAGGTTTGGCAGGTATTATTGAAGGAAAAGCATCCAGCGTGATTACAAATTGTTGGTTTAACGGAAGTGCTTCCGGTGTGCAACGTGTTGGCGGCTTTGTAGGAAGTATTGATAAGGATTCTGACCTTACCATTTCGCATGGTATGAATAGTGGTGACATTGCTTCAGAAAGCAATTATGTTGGTGGATTCTGCGGACTCATGAATAAGAGTGCAATTGTTGTAACAGACAGTTTGAATACCGGAGCAATTTCTACTACAAGTAAAACACCATATATTGCTGCAATTGTAGGTGGACTGAATGGTACGAAAGATGCAGAAGGTAAGGCAACATTTAAAGATACTTACTTCCTGGAAAATAGTAGTGCAAAAGCATATCAGGTAGATGGAAATAACGCAGCATATGTAAGTACAAATGGAAACGGAGTTGTTCTCCTGAAAGTAGATGAGTTAACAGGAAACAATGCGCATGTATGGTCATCATTAGATTTTAAGACATATTGGACAACAGTAGACAATGCAATGCCAAAACTTCAAACATTTGCAGAAAAAGTGCAAAAGCCGTCCGGAGAAAAGAAAGTTGCATTCGACTTTCATGATTTGACTGCAAGTAAGCACGAGATTAGCAATGCAAAGGAACTTTGGGGACTCACATTGCTATCAAGAACTGATGACTTTAATGGTGAAAAAATCTCACTTGTTGCAGATGTCTCGCTTAAAGATGAAGAATGGAAACCTATCGGACGTTATGTGGATGAAGAAGGTGTGGCACAAGGAAAAACATTTGCAGGAACCTTTAACGGAAAAGGACATGAAATTTCAGACTTGCATATTGAACTTGATAGTACAAAAGCATTCAACTGGGGCTTATTTGCAAAGGTATCTGGGAAGGTTCAGAATTTAAAATTGGTAGATAGTAGCATTACAGGCGTAGCAGGTGGAAGTATCGGAAGTGTTACTGGTTCTATGGCAGGTGCCACATTGGAAAACATCTATAGTAATGCGACAATTAGTATCACTTCAGAAAAAGAGAATACCGGAAAGAACATCGCCGGGCTGGCAGGTATTATCGAAGGAAAAGCATCTAGTACGATGAAAAACTGTTGGTTTGACGGTTCTGTATCAGGTGTGGAACGTATTGGCGGATTCACAGGAAGTATCGATGCAGAATCTGACCTTACTATTTTGCATGGTTTGAACACTGGTAACGTGACATCAAGTAGCAATTATGTTGGAGGTCTCTGTGGCTTGATGAACAAGAGTGCAATTGATGTGACAGACAGTTTGAACGTAGGAATCGTATCTACGACAAGCAAGTCTGCATATGTGGGTGCAATTGTCGGTGGCTTAAACGGTGGAGAAGATGCAGAAGGCGAAGCTACATTTAGTGACGTATATTATGTAGACAGCAGTAACAAAAAAGCATACCAGATAAATGAAAATAACAAAGCTCATGTAAATGTGTCTGGTATTGGAGTATTCGGTGTATCAGAAAAACAAATCGTTGGTGAAAATGCATTAAATTCAACAAGTTTGGATTTCGAGAATTACTGGATGACAGTAGAGAATGAAGCACCAACCCTGCGATTACTGGAAAATGGTTCTATAGCAGGAAAGGTGTCAGCAGACATTTCATGGTACAACGTGGAAGATACAGAATTCACAATTTCAACCAAAGAAGAATTGTGTGGTTTGGCATTGTTATCACAAAGCTACAGTTTTGAAAACCAGAAAATTATACTTGATGCTGATGTGGATTTGGAAGGTGTAATCTGGCAGCCGATTGGACAGTATGTCAATGAAGCCGGAACAACAATCGGAAAAACCTTTAAAGGAACATTCAATGGAAATGGAAATACAATTTCAGGTCTTTGCATCGAGTTAGATAGCAGTAAAGCAAGTATGTATGGTTTATTTGGAAAGGTATCCGGAACAGTCGAAAATCTGCAGATGGAAGATTTCAGCATAGATGGAAAGGCTAGTGGCAAAGTTGGAAGCGTGGCAGGATCATTGGCCGGTGGTACATTGAAAAATATACAAAGTGAAGTAAACATAGATATTTCAGCTAATTATGTTGGCGGAATTGTCGGTATCGTAGAGAGCACTGCAAAAGGTTGTATCGATAGTTGTGATACATCAGGAAATGTTTCCGGAAATAAACATGTGGGTGGTCTCGTAGGTTTGGTGAATGGAACTGCTAATGTAGATATTTTGCATTGTCAAAATGATGCCGAGGTACATTCAACCGGAGATTACGTCGGTGGATTGTGCGGATATGTGAATAAAGGTACTGCAGTGATTGAGGATTGTAAGAATACAGGTGCTGTAACAACAGACAGCGAAAATGCATCTAACCAAGGCGCAATCATTGGATGTATCAATGGAGAAGACGGTGGTCTTGCAAATGTGACATTTAACGATGTCTACTACATGGAAGGTAGTTTCTCAAAAGCATGTCATGTGGCTTCTAAAGACCTTACGGATGGTTATGTGACTCTCGCAGGAACAGGAGTTGTTCTGTTAAGAGAGAATGAAGAACTTCTTAGCAAGGCAGATTTTAGCTGGCATGAATTGAGTGAAACAGAATTTACCATCAATAGCGCAGAGCAACTGATAGGATTGGCGTTCTTATCAAGAACAGAAACCTTTAGTGGCAAGACAATCACACTTGCAGCAGATATTTCACTGGAAGGAATTAATTGGCAACCGATTGGATTACATGAATATGCAAGTGGCAAGTCATTAGGTAAAGCCTTTGCAGGCACATTTGATGGTAACAATCATAAAATTACCGGATTAACAATTCAAGTAACTAGTGGTACGAAAATGTATGGTTTATTTGGTCAAGTATCAGGAACCATTCAGAACTTGATAGTAGAGGATTGTACAATAAGCGGTACTGCAAGTGGCAAAGTAGGAAGTGTTGCAGGTTCCTTGTCAGGTGGCAAACTTATCAAAGTAGAAAGCACAGCGAATATTGATGTTTCATCTAACTTTGTTGGTGGTCTTGCCGGTTGTGTGGAAGGAAGTAAGAAAGGCACACTTACAGAATGTATCTTCAACGGAAGCGTAGAAGGCAACAAACACGTTGGTGGACTTGTCGGATTTGCCAACACGAAAGCTCAGTTAACAATTTCAAAGAGCCAGAACAATGGGGCTGTATCTACAGAAGTAGATGATAGTAATGTGGGCGGCTTGTGCGGATATGTGCAACAAAGCACTGCAACGATTACAGATAGTACAAATAATGGTGTAATTTCACAAAATGCGACCAATTCAAATTGCGGAACCATTATTGGAAATATCAATGGTGACAAGGATAAGGAAGCTACAGTTACATTTACGAATGTGACAAATCTAGTTTCCGGTGGTATGCAGGCATACAGTGTTACAGATTCCGACCTTGAAAACGGATATGTAACCATCGACGGATATGTGGCAGACACTAGTTGGTACAGTGCGGATGCAAATGTCACAAACTTTACAATCTCTACCAAAGAGCAGTTGGTTGGTCTGGTGAAACTTTCTGCAACCAATGATTTTGCAGGTAAGACGATTAAATTAGGTGCAGATATTGTGTTAAATAACACGACCGATACAGCACATTCAAAATGGTACGAGAGAGCAATCCAGTGGACTCCAATCGGATATTATGAGCCGGATGCGAAAACCAGCAAAATTTTTGCGGGTACATTCGATGGTGACAATCATAAGATTTCAGGACTATATATCAATGCAAATGCAAGCAAAGGTAAAATGTACGGTTTGTTCGGTCAGGTGAAAGGAAACATTCAGAACTTGACATTAACGGATTGCAGAATTGAAGGTACTTGTGACAGCAGAGTAGGAAGTGTTGCAGGCTCACTCAGTGGTGCAACAGGAAAAGTGAAAAATGTGCAGGTTAATGCAAGTATCAACGTAGTGGCAAACCAAGTTGGTGGTCTGGTTGGTATGATAGAAAGCGGCGCAACAAGTGCCATTGAAAACTGTAGATTTGCAGGCAGTGTTATCGGCGTAAAGAATGTGGGTGGACTAGTTGGATATGTAAATACTGCAAGTATCACAATGAAAGAATGTGTAAATACGGCAAATGTAGTTTCTACAAATACCGCAAAAGATACACGTGTTGGTGGATTGTGTGGATATGTGCAGGATAGTGTGGCAACCATTCAAGATTGTATGACGACCGGGGAAGTGACAGCTGAAGGTGGCGACCCTATTTATGACGGAACGGCGATTGGTTACATTAAAGTTAAGTCAGGAAAGGCAGTGACAGTAACTAACATTTATTATAAAGCGAAGAGTGAGCAAAGTGCTTATCATTCGAGTGCTACAATCACAGCCAATGGAGTGCAACAAACAGCAAATGGTATTGATATCAGTTGGTATGTGATGCCAAATGGAAAGATTGGTTCAGAAGCACAACTTTTAGGATTTGCAGAATTGGCAAAAGTGCTTGATTTCAAAGGCCAAACAGTTGCACTTGGCTCCAATATTACATTGACAAGTACCAATTGGGAGCCTATTGGGTATCACGAACCGAACGCAAAAACATACAAGATTTTTGCAGGCACATTTGAGGGTGGAAATTATATAATTTCGGGACTTCGCATTAATGCAACCAATAATAAATTGAAAATGTATGGTTTGTTTGGTCAAGTGTCAGGAACTATACAGAATCTGAAAATGCAAGATTGTCAAATTACAGGAACTTATGACAGCAGAGTGGGAAGTGTGGCTGGTTCTTTGAAAGGAACCGAGGCAAGATTGCTGAATGTTCAAAGCAATGCGACGATTAATGTTACGGCAAATCAAGTTGGTGGTCTTGTGGGAATGACAGAGAGTGGCTCCGCAAGTAGTTTGGAAACTTGTAAGTTCACAGGAAGTGTGGCAGGTGTGAAAAACACCGGCGGTTTGGTTGGATATGTAAATACCTCGACGATACATCTTGTTAATAGTCAGAATGAGGCAACTGTGAGATCCACATCCACAGATTCAAAAGTAAAAGCCGGTGGTTTGTGCGGATATGTGCAAAAGAGTACAGTCTATATCACAGATTGTGTCAATAAAGGAACTGTTTCAGTTGCAGGAACCAATACTCCATATGCCGGTGGAATTATTGGCTATCTGGAAGGTGCAAGTAACGCTGTGGCAACTGTGACATTTACAAATGTAAGCTATTTGGCAAATGGTAATCAGCCTGCATATTCAAAAGCCTCATCAAATACCAGTATTGTCAATCCAGAACAGTGTACACCAATTGAGGAATAGAAAGGGGAAACAAGATGAAAATAAAACGAATGTTACTTACTTTGTTTTCAGCCGGAAGTATGTTGCTCTTGGCAACTGCATGTGGGGAATCGGACGATAAATTGGTTCTTTTTTCAGAAGGGGCGTTCAACTATGAAATTGTGTGCTCTACACAGATTTCATCAGAGGAAGCAGATGCTATTACGGAACTCACAGATTTATTTGAAAAGAGATGCGAACTAGAACCGGAACTGCTTTTTGATGTGGAAGAAGACAGTGATAAAACACCGGAAATCTTAATTGGAAGATTGGACCGTTCCGAGAGTGAAATGCCAAAGTTAAAAGAACAAGAAACATATTGGTGTGTCAAAACAGTAGATGAAGATATTGTCATTAACGGCTCAACATCAACAGCACTAAAGATGGCAATGGACTACTTTTTAGAACATTGTAAATACGAAAGAGAAACTGGCGAGTTTGTTGTGACAGGAAAATTAGCTGAGGAACATCAAAAAATCGGATATTACCGTGACCGCTGGCTCCTCACAGATATCCCTTCTTATTGGGGAACTAATGAACTAAATAGTTTTGTATATAACTGTGGATCAGTTTTGACAAGTAGAAGTGCAAAAGAGGGAAGCTGTCTGATGCAGACAGTTACCTCAACAGATGCAAAAGAGTTAGAAGCTTATGCAAAACTGCTTGCCGAAAATGGATTTGAACAGATTAGTCATAACAAAATGGAAAAAAATGAGTTCTACCGTTTTAAGAATGATAAGTGGAAAATTTCGGTGAATTATTTTGAGAGTGAAGGTGCGGCTGATATTATTTTAGACCAGACTTCCATTGCAACAGCAGACATTTCTTATACCTATGAGCCAAAGGCAGGAGAAAGAGCAGAATATTATCTGTATGCGTTGAATGCAATTCCTTATACTGACCCGAACAGAGATCAGGGAATTCAAGGTGGTCTCAGTATGATTATCAAATGTGCAGATAACAGCATTATTATGATTGACGGAGGAGATGAACGTCAACAGATGGAAGCACAGCAACAGGCAGACCTTTTGGAGTTCTTGTATCAAATCACAGGTACGCCAAGGGGTGAAAAAATTAGAATTGCTGCATGGTATATCACCCACGCGCATGGGGACCATGTGAATGGATTCTCCTCATTTTTGATGAATCATACAGAGAATCTCACCTTAGAACGTGTCATTGCAAACCTGCCGGATAAAGATTTTGTTGAGATGACAGATTCGATTGTGGCAGCAGTCAAGGGAGCTGTACTCAAATACAATTGCCAAGAGATGAAGGTTCATACAGGTGATGTGCTTCAGATTGCAGACATTAAGATGGAAATTCTTTACACCCATGAGGATTTGATAGCAACAAATGGTTCTTGGGGCAGTATTGAATCCAATGATGCATCTGTGGTTGCAGAACTTACCACAACAAATGGTATGTCACTACATATGAACGGAGATATGGATGTATCAAGCTGTAAGGTATTAACGAATCATTTTACAGGGGAAACCTTGAATTGTACCTTGGCATTGATACCACACCATTTGTATAACAGCATACCGAAGAATTGGTATGAAGCAGTAAAACCGCAATATTTCCTTGCAGGACAGACTGCTTATAATATCAACACAAACAGTGTTACGATGGCCCAAGCTAATTATGGAAAAACATATAGTCAAGGCTTGTATTGTTCAAGCGGAATCTATGGTTTTGCCTTTGAAAACGGACGTGCAGTTTTAATTTATCAAAAAGAAATGTATTAAGAGGTAGACGATATGAAAATGTTAAAGAAAAAACAAGCGGAACTGCCAGCGTTACCGGAACAGATGAGAAAATCCGTATGGCTTAGCATATGGCAGGCGCGTTATATTTATCTGTTATTATTGCCAATGGTTATTTGGTTGTTCATATTCCATTATGTACCGATGTCAGGGCTAATACTTGCTTTCAAAAAATATAAGATTGGATCACTTTGGTCAGGCGAATGGATTGGATTCAAGAACTTTGAACGATTGTTTGCAACACCGCAAGCATTGGAATCCATTAAGATTACAATTATTTTAAGCGTACAACGTATTATCTTTGAATTTGTACCACCAATTCTATTAGCGATTCTGCTTTCAGAAATGCGTGGAAAACGATTAAAGAAAATTTATCAGACTGTATTTACATTCCCACATTTTATTTCTTGGGTAATTGTAGCCGGTATGATTAACAACTTGTTCGCGGTGGGCGGTCCAATCGAAAGCCTTTTGAAATCGGTCGGCTCAGAGTCTACAAACTTCTTGAGTGATACGGGAGTGTTTCGAGCGCTGTTATTTATTACGGCGAACTGGAAAGGAATGGGATGGAGTTCCATTCTCTATATGGCAACGATTGCAGGAATTGATCCTACACTATATGAAGCTGCCGAAATTGACGGTGCCGGCAGATTGAGACGTATTTGGCATATTACTTTATCTGGTTTGAAACCGATTATTGCATTGAAATTAATTATGAGTGTATCCCATTTGCTTAGCGGTGGATTTGACCAGATTTTCAATATGAGAAATCCGGTTGTTTCGAATTCCGTTCTTATCTTGGATGCGTACATTTATGACATTACATTTAATGCATTACCAGACTATGGATTCTCAACGGCAGTTGGTCTGTTTAAATCTGTAATCGGTCTTATATTATTATTAGTTGCAAATAAATTGTCAGGTGTGATATCAGGTGAGCAAATGTATAGTTTTGAAAAAAAGGTGAAAGCAGAGAAAGTATTAAAGAGACGGAAAGGAGTGGTAAGCAATGGCTAAGATAAAAGAAAAAAGAAAAAAATTATCTGCGTTTGATATCGCAGTATTTGTCATCTTAACAATTTTATTCCTACTACTTGTTATTCCATTCTGGAGTATCATTGTTACGTCTCTCAGTACCAACGAGGCGTACATCGAACAGCCATTTTCGTTGTGGCCGAAAGAATTTACATGGGCTAATTACTTAAGTGTATTTGCACGAGGAAGCGGATTGCTTATCGCTTATAAGAACACGATTATTGTCAGTGTGATTGGTACAGTTCTTGGTATGGTTGTTATGACAATGGCAGCCTATGCTTTATCAAGAAAATTTCCGGGGAAACGTGCGGTGTTCATGTACTTTTTAGTAGCAATGTTCTTTGGCGGTGGAACCATTCCAACATATTTGAATATAAAGAACTTGGGACTGAATAACACGTTTAACGGTGTTATTATGCTGACACTATGCTCCGTAGGGCATGTAATTATTCTCATGAAAGGCTTTGAAGGAATCCCGAAGGAGATGGAAGAAGCGGCAGTAATTGATGGGGCAACTCAAATCCAAACATTTTGTCAGGTTATGTTACCACTTAACAAACCGGTAATTGCTACATATAGTTTGTTTACATTCGTAGATTTATGGAATGGCTGGTATTGGCCAACTATTTTGCTGACGGATTCCAAGAAAAATCTGTTGCAGGTTTACTTAAGAAGTATCTTAGGTGCAAACAGTATTTTGAAAGCAGAGGTAGGTAGTGTGGGTGCAGGTCAGACCTTTGCCATTGGTGTGCAGATGGCCAGTGTGTTTGCGGTTGTTTTACCGGTTATGCTGATTTATCCGTACGTACAGAAATACTTTGTAAAAGGTATTATGGTTGGTTCAGTTAAAATGTAGTTTTCAGGTCTATATGACCAAAAGAGGTAAAAAAGATATGAATAAAATGAAAAACATGAAACGTGTTCTTGCTTTTGTTTTAAGTATATGTCTTGTAGCGGCTTGCTGGACAGCAGGTCCGCTACATGCTGCGTCTACTTTGTATACAAGTGATGAAGTAGAAAATGCGACTTATACATTAAATGGTGAGAAACATACGATTTGTTACGAAGATAATTTTGAAACAGAAGAGGATTATAATGCAGCGTTGGGTTCTTATGCTACGCATGCTTACAAAATCCCATGGTCATCAGGTGGAATTGCACCTGATGGGGCAACAAAAAATGCATTGTTCTATGGCATTAAAGATGCTGAGAGTATGCAGAATTATTCTATTAGTGCAGATGTGAAGATGAAATCTGGCGGTAAATTCACAGCATTGGTTGCACATGGTGCAAGTACTTCTACTACTGGAAACGGAGCAAAGGGGTATGAGTTTGGTATTGTAGGACTTTCTGTAGATATGGATGGTGATGGAACGAAAGAAACTACTCCTTGTTTCAGAATATATCCAAGAGGTGGAGATACGACTAACATGACCATCGGTGGAGCATCTCCAGAGTATGCTGTTAAAACAATGTTAGGTAGTTATAGTACCGGAGATACCGTTCATTTGCGATTTGAGATTAAGACAGAAGCAGATGGCGTAGTTATGAATTGTTATGCAACACCTGAGGGTGGAGAAGAAGTTGCAATTTTTACTGATATCAAAGATACGACAACGGAAAAGATGGAATCAGGAGTGCCTGGTTTTAGAACTTCTGATACTGCTGGCGGCTTGATTTCAAATGTGTGTATAACAAGCGTAGAGGATGATGACACCTGCTTGTATAGTGACAATTTTTCTATTGAAGAAGGATATACGAATGCACTTGGAACTGAACCTGTAAGTGGCACAAATGGTAATTTGGATTTGAATCCAGAAGGATATCTCCAAACTTCTACGGGTACAAGTGCATCAAATCGTTGGTCTCTTTTTAATGGAATTGTAACCTCAAATGATGAAACTGAATTAAAGGATTATACGGTATCTGCTGATTTCGTCTATTCAAAAGATAGTGGTTCCCAATATAACGGGGTTGTTGCATATGGAGAGTTATTGAGTAACGGAACATATGGTTATGAATTTACTGTCATAGGCTCTTATTTTCGATTATATAGACGTTCGAGTACAAATAAATTTATATATCCTACTAGTAGTAATGATACTGCAGGGCAAACTACATATGCTGTAAAGAATTATTTCGCAGATTATGAAAAAGGAGACACAATCAGGCTTTCATTGACAGCAAATACTAATTTAGATGGAAGTACAACACTTATCTGTAAAGCTACCCACAATGGTATTGAAAAAGAAATTTTTAAATATACAGATAGTAGTAGTAACAGGACTTCTGGTGTGCCAGGTATTAGAGGAAATCAAGTGCAATGTACGGCAGACAATGTTCTCGTACAAACCAATACCCAATATCTCACTAGTCTCTCAGAAACCTATGGGGATGTGTTGAATCTTGGCAATGCAATCGCACCATATGACATACCGAAGGTTGATAAGATGCTGGCTGCATATGAAGGTCTAGATATCCTGTTAGATGATACAACAATAGCAACACTGGAAGAAATTGCTACTATCAGGGAATTTTGGGATACAACTTCAGACGAAACAATTGTTGCAAGTTATAAAAATATTTATGTGACAGATATGTGGGATGCGGCAACAGCATGGAATGTATACCAAAGATTAACAGCAAGTCAAAAAGCATTACTTTCTTCTGAATATGAAACATTGGTTACAGCTTTGAAAGCAGAGGAGCAGTCTGGTGATACAACAATATCAATTGGTTGGGTAGGTGATTCTCTACCAAGCGGATTGGATGCTAAGTTGGTTGATGAAACATATACATACAGTTTAGAAACTTATGCTGAAGACACAAACTATGACATGATTGTGCTTGCACAAGGAGTAAATGAAGAAGAACTTCATTCTTATTTGAGATTAGAAAACTCTCCGCTTGTTGTTATGACCACAACTGCTGCAAGTGAAGAAGAAGGAGTCGCAAACCTTAGACTTGCAGAACAATATGGTCTTGCTTGGGTTGACAGTGCGGCATATGTAAACGGTGGCGGAACAGAGAGTGACATCTATGCAGATACGATTTTATCAATTGAACCATTATTTGCAACTACAACAGTCAAAGGATTTGCTTATGATGTGAACGAGATGAATAGTTTCTTAAATCCGGTACTTTTCAGTGCAACGATTAAGAATGAACCAGTACCTGCTAATCAGGGATTAGGCTTCAAAACAAATCTCAGTAAGTATCAAAAGACAGGTGCAAGTATTGAATCATATGGAACTATATTTGCACGATATAATTCTACACAAAGCTATGATGATATGCTTTTGGAAAATGTAGATAATGGCAAATATTTCAATGCTAATATAGATGTTACGGATGATAGTACACTTTATGGAGATTCTTTCATCGCAGGTATTAATCTTGCAACGAATGCAGAATTTTCAAGAGTATATATTGCTCGTTCTTATGTGAAGTATTCAGACGGAAGTGTGTATTACAGCATGAATACCCGTGAAGATTTGTCATCAAGTCTTGCGACGAGAATCGGTGTTGTAGACGGGCAAGCGACTCGTGCACTAACGGGTGTTGCCAGAAACATGGTAATCGCCTTGGCAAAGAAAGGAATCGATGTATCAGAACTTGGCACCTACGATTCTTCGGCAGGAAAGATGAGTTTCAATGAGAGTGCTACCGCAAATGATGCTCAGTTAATTTTTGAATTCCTTTGCGGTAATCAATCTGTGATAGAAGGTATTCAGAACACCGTTTATGTTTCAAATACAGGAAATGACAGTAATATGGGAACAGAAAACTCACCATTTGCAACATTTGAGAAAGCGCTTGCAGAAGTGCCGAATGGTGGAATTGTATGGGTAAAAGATATGGTTACGGTTGCTTCTGATTTTGAATGGGAAGAGCGTGATTACGCGATTACAATTACTGGAGATGGAGTATTAAATTTTGCATTGGAAAATGATGATGAAGGAAATGCTGTGTATAGAAATTTAACATTAGGAGATGATGTTACATTTGATGCAGTCGGCTTGACTTTTAATGAAGGAACGGGACAAGCGGCAACAGATGTCTTATATGCAAATGGCCATACATTGGTAGTTGAAGATGATGTAGAAATGACAGGTATCATTAACCTATATGGCGGTGGTAATGGTAGTGGAACAGAAGTTTCTGATACGAATGTGACATTAAAGACTGGTAATTATCGTCGTATTTTTGGCGGTTCTAATAAAGGTACCGTGACTGGTAATACGAATCTTTACATTGGTGGAGATGTAAATGCCAATGCCGATCCAACGAGCGACGCTCATGGATATGACATCTATGGCGGTGGAGATGGTTCTGGTAGCAAAGTCAATGGTTGTGCAAATATTACATTTACCGAAAATGCACAAGCAAACTATATACTTGGTGGTTGTCGTGGTGCAGGAACTGTCGGCACTACAAATGTTCAGATATTAAGTGGACAGACAATGGCAGTTTTCGGCGGAAATGACTCCTCAGCCAATATCACAGGTACTCATGTAACAGTAACTGGAGGCACAATTGTTCAATTATTTGGTGCAAACCAAAGTAGCAGTTGTCCAAACATGACAGAAGGTGTAGTTATTGATTTGCTAGGTGGAACAATTACACGTCGTGTTTACGGTGGATGTTATAACAACTACACCACAAGTTGGGCAAAAGATAGTCATGTAACAGGTACTATTAATTTAAATATTTCAAGTGCTTCGAATATTTCTTTTACATCCAGTGAAGATGATTTGAGTATTTATGCATGTAGCCGTTATAATCCGGCATTTGAGGAAGAAGTATGTACCATTACATTTGCAGATACAGCAGCATATAACAAGTACAATGATAAACTAGGCTACAATGATACAGGTCTAAGTGCAATCGCGATGTATACAGTTATGGGTGATGTTGAGCCTGCTGATATAATTCAAACAAATGGACAGTAAGGAGGAATGTGGTAATGAGAATGAAATACAGTACTCCGGAAATGGAAATTATAATCTTTAAATACGAAGATGTGCTGACGGCATCAGGTGACTGGGTGGATGATGATTCGAACCCAGGTTATGAACCAGATGGAGAAGGATGGTAGAAGCATCAATGAAGAAGAAATATGTGTATTTGGGATTGATTATTTGTTCTGTACTTCTTTTTACGATTTTAGTAATCACAAAGACGGGGCAAAAGCAAAATAATTCATACAAAGAAAATGATGATACAGAGAATTCTATAGAAGTTGATGACACTACTGAAGAATCAAAGCAAGATGCGAAAGATGATGTAAAAGAAGAGACTAATGAGAATGTGTCAAGCGAAGAACAAAATAATAGTGACACAGAGGAGTGGAATTCTTCGACAGGTAGCACATCTGACAAAGATACAGATAAAGATGAAACTGGGGATATATCTACAGATATAACCCCAGGTGACAATCAGCAAAACAATAATCAGGAAGATGATAATCAGAATGATAATAATGAAGAAGAAAAGCCAGAATGGATAGGTGGCGACTTCTAAGAAAGCCAAGAAGGAGGCAAAAAAATATGAAAAAATGGATGAAAAGAATTGTACCGATGATACTGATTCTTGCTATGGTAATGGGAATAGCAGGATGTGGAAAAGAAACAAGTAAAAAGGGAAGCGGTTCGGGTGATTATTCTGAAACAGTAGAATTTTCTTGTACAACTTATTATAGTTTGCATTATGCAGATGCAGGATATGACTTGGAAGAAGATGAATTTTACCAATATATATGCGACAAATTCAATGTAGAGATTGATGCGTGGGCAAACTCAGGTGGAGATAGTTCAACACAGGTATGGATTAATGGTGGAACTCTTCCGGATATGTTTGTTATGAACAGCATGTCTCACTTGGAAGTATCAGAATACGCAAACATGGGAGCAATCAAACCATTACCGGATGATTGGAAAGAACGTTGGCCAAACCTTGCAGAGATGGTAAAGGATTCTGAAGCAGAAGAACTCTTTACCGTAGATGGCAAACTCTATATGATTCCACATGCTACATTTGGTAATCTCGGAAATGTTGATACGGTAACAAGACATACTTCTCTTTATTACAGAAAAGACTGGGCGAAACAAGTCGGAATGGAAAACTTAGGTGCAGATGGAATTATTAAAGTATCAGAATTATTGGAATACTTTGACAAAGTAGAAAAAGCTGGTCTCTGCTCAAACAGTTACTTAGGAATAAACATGGAATCCTTTTTAACAATGATGCAGGCTTTACATGGAATTAACTATCCAACATTCTACAAAGATGGGGACAAATATGTATATACACCATCAAGACCAGAATATCTTGATGTGATCTCGGACATGAGAGCATGGAAAAATGATGGACATGTTAATCCAAACTTTACAACAGAGGGTATGTTAGCTCAGTTCCAAAAATATTGGTATGGACAATTACCTGCTTGTATGTATGCAGGGGCTGTAGGTGAATATTCAAATATGATTGACCAGATTCTTCTCAGCGAAGGATATGAAACAAATGATATGGAACAACGCCAAAAATTGTGGGATATCTACGGCATGGCTGCTATTGCAGATGACAATGGAGTAGTAATGACACGTGAAGATGACAATTACTGGCTTATTTCAGGATTTAGTGCAAATTGTAGTGATGAGGCAATGGTACGTATCCTTGATATGACAGATTATTTCTGTACGGAAGAAGGCGAACTCAGTAGTGCGCTTGGTATAAAAGGAGAACATTGGGATTACGCTGATGATGGAAAGATTGAGATGGTTGGCGATGCAACATCTATTTTTGAAGTTTCACCATCTAGATTCTTCTTCGTATGGGGATATGGTGATGATATTATGTATAATCTCGGTTCTGGATGTCCTGGTGTATATGACTACGAAGTAGAGTTGTGTCAGAAGTTATATGATATAAGAGAAGCGGGCAAAGTGATTCCACTTGACAGAAACTATGACATGATGACAACAGACAGTTACAGAAACTTTAGTGTATCACCTACGAGTGCAATTGGTACATTGATTTACAACAAAAATGATATCAAGAAAGAATGGAAAACATTTATTGATACATATGAATCTATGGTAGATGCATTACTCAAAGATTTAAATAAATAATTCTAACAAAAAGGAATCAAACGATGTTAAGAATAGGAATGACACAATATAACTATACAGTCCCTTATGGATTTGAGGCAGGAGTTGCAAAGATGAAACTGCAAGGATATGACTGTATGAATTATGAGGAATTTGTAAAAACAGATACAGAACTATTTCAGATGAGTAACAGCCAGTTTACAAAATATTTGCAGAATCAGGCAGCTATTTGTAAGCGTGAGGGAATTGAGATTCATATGTCACATGGACCTTGGAGATATCCGCCGCGAGATGCGTCTGTCGAAGAAAGGAACGAGCGATTTGAAAAAATGGCTCGTTCTGTGGAAGGCTGTGCAATTTTGGGGTGTAAAAAGATGGTTATACATCCACTTATGCCATTTACAATCAATGATGAGGGTCATGAGAAAGAGACTTATGACATCAATTTAGATTTCATGGGAAAACTTGCACGTGTGGGAAGAGAGTATGATATCATTATCTGTTTTGAAAACATGCCGATGCCAACACTGTCCATAGCATCTGTTCCTGCAGTTTTAAAATTAGTAAAAGAAATTAATGACGATTATTTCAAAGTGTGTCTGGATACCGGACACAGTGCAATAACAAAAAATGCTCCGGGTGATGCAGTTCGTATGATAGGCAAAGACTATCTCCAGGCGTTACATATTCATGATAACAACGGAAAACATGATATTCACAATCAGCCATATGATGGCGTAATTGATTGGGAGGATTTTTGTGCTGCATTGAGAGAAATTTCCTTTGATGGAGTTTTTAATCTGGAAGTGAAAGCGCAGAATAAACTTCCTATGGAACTTCGTGCAAGCGAGGAAATGAATTTGTTCAGGAAAACAGCTTATTTGGCAAAATTAGCTTCTGGAAACAGATAGAGAGGAAAACATTATGTTTTATGATGCAATGCCGATATGGGCAAAGGGGAAATCCCAAGAAATGAATACCTTTGTTGTATTTAAGACTTGCATAGGAAACAAGAAAAATGCCGAAATACATATAGCAGGAACTTGTTTTTACAGAGTTTATGTGGATAATCAGTTTTTATGCTTTGGACCAGCACGTGCCGCCAGTGGCTACGTGCGGGAGGATGTAATCATGTTGCCGAATGACATGGTTAGTAGAGAAGTTGTAATTGAAGCAGTAGGTTATTATTGCAAGAGCATTTCTACAGTAATGCAGCCATCCTGCCTGATAGCAGAAATCAGATGTGGAGAAAATGTTATAGCAAGCACAGGCAAAGATTTTCTTGTCTATCTGCCTGGTAGCAAACTTCAAAAAGTAGAACGCTACTCGGCGCAGCGACACTTTACAGAAATTTGGGATTTTACTGAGAATAAAGGGGCATTGTTGCCGGAATGTGAAACGGATGTGGAAATTGCGAATGAGCAGCCCGTAGTGTTAGAACGAAAAGCCCCATATCCTTTATATTCCGATATAAAATTACCCCAGATTCGTAACAAAGGAATTTATGAATTTCAGGAAACACTTCCGTATAAGAAACAGAAATATTCATGGCAGATGTCCGACGACTGGGGATATTACAAATGGGATGAGATAGTACATCATCCATTTAGCTGGGCGCAGCGACTGAAACAGACCGTGGTAAGTGGCAAGGCAGATTTTCCAATCACCGTGCGTGAAGGAGAATATGTATTGATTGACTTTGAACGTGTGGAAGCCGGATTTTTAAATGCAACGATAGAGAGTTTGGAAGATAGCGATGTAGTGCTTTCTTTCTGTGAATATTTTGAGGGAAACACCTTCGAGTTCCAGAATATGAACGTACATAATGTTGTGGAATTCTTTTTGGAGAAGGGCGATAAGCGTGAGATTCAAACTTTTGAACCGTATACGTTCCGTTTTGTAAGAGTAACTGTACGAAGTGGTGCGATTGATCTCAAATCCTTCGGAATGAAGACTTATATGTTTGATACGAGCAAGATGGAAGATTTAAATTGTTCAAATCCATGCTTAAATGACATCTACTGGGCAGCTGTTCGAACATTTGCTCACAATGCTGTGGATTTATATTTTGATTGTCCATCAAGAGAAAGAGCTGGTTGGTTATGTGATTCGTATTTTACAGCAAAAGTCGAGTATGAACTGACGGGTGATACAAAGGTCGAGGATGCCTTCTTGGAAAATTATCGTTTGTATGATAATCAAGGGGAATTGCCGAAGGGAGCATTGCCAAAATGTTATCCGTCCGATGCGATGGAGCATCAGGCTTTTATACCGCAGTGGACCATGTGGTATATTCTTGAGGCGGAAGAATACATCCACCAACGTGGTCATTATGATTTGAAAGAAGAATTTAGAAAAAGTATCTATGATTTATTGGATTTTTATCGTCAGTACGAAAATGAAGATGGCCTGTTAGAGAGACTCCCATCTTGGAATTTTGTGGAATGGAGTATTGCAAATGAGTGGACTGAGGATGTCAACTATCCTACAAACTTCCTCTATGCACAAGTGTTAGAGTGTATAGATAGGTTATATTCCGATGAGGAGTGTAGGAGAAGAAGCCAAGAAGTGCGAAATAAGGCAGTTGCACAAGCTTTCAAAGATGGATATTTTAGAGACCATGCAGTTAGAGATGAAAATGGAGCACTTTGTCTATTGGAAGACAGTTCCGAAGCCTGTCAGTATTATGCTTTATTATTTGGCGGAATTAACATCGATGCAGCAGAATATGACAAGTTAAGATATTTGATTACCCATGTTTTTTCGCCAAGCAGAGAAGATATGCCGGAGATTTTTCCGGTAAACATGTTTATCGGGGCATACCTACGTATGGAAGCTTTGTTGAGAATGAAAGAGTATGAGTTAGTTCTGCGGGATGTAGAAGGGTTCTTCGGAAATATGGAAAAGTATACCGGAACCCTTTGGGAGTACAAGCAACATAAAGGAAGTTACGATCATGGATTTGCTTCTTATGCCTTAGTGGTTATAAAAGAAGCACTTGAAGGTCTCAATGAATAAATTATAATAATGAATTGGAGAAATCAGTAAGTATGACGTATAAAGATTATAAGCCGATTCCATTTTGGAGTTGGAATGATAAACTTGAAAAAAGCGAACTGATTAGACAGATTAACTGGATGAAAGAAAACGGCTTTGGCGGTTTCTTTATGCATGCCAGAGGAGGCTTAGACACAGAGTATCTAAGTGAGGAATGGTTTGGGTGTATCAGAGCCTGTTGTGAGGAAGCACAAAAACTTGGAATGAGTGCGTGGGCCTATGATGAGAATGGTTGGCCGAGTGGATTTGCAGGTGGAAAACTTTTAGAGGAAGAAGACAATCGTGATAGATATTTAACCTATTCTGTTGGAGAGTATGATGCATCTGCTTTGGTATCGTATGATATTAGTGGTGAAGAGTTAATTCGTATCAGACTTGAGAAAGATGCATCAGAAACATGTTTGAATATATATGAACATGTGGCTGTTTCTACGGCAGACATATTGAATAAAGAAGTAGTAGATCAGTTTATCGAATTGACTCACGAGAGATACAAAACAGAAATTGGTCAAGAATTTAGCACTATGACAGCTGGATTTTTTACGGATGAACCACAATATCAGCGTTGGCGTCATCCATACACGAAAGTGCTTCCGAAGTATTTCTACGAAAAATATCAGGAAGACTTGTTAGATGGTCTTGGGCATATGTTTGTGGAAAAGAAGGGTTACAGAACATATCGGTATAAATATTGGCTTTGTATGCAAGAACTCATGTTGTCTGCTTATGCTGAAAATCTTTATAATTGGTGTGACAGGAATGGAGTTAAATTAACTGGGCACTATTACGAAGAATCCACTTTGGCAGGACAGATGAGAGGGTGCGCTGGCATTATGCCTTTTTATGAATATGAGCATATTCCGGGAGTAGATAAACTTGGGAAAATATTAGCATCTCCTGCATCTGCAAAACAGGTCTCTTCTGTGGCAAGACAGTTAGGGAAAAAACAGGTCTTAACCGAAACCTATGCGGGGTGTGGATGGAATGCAACTCCAATAGAATTAAAGCGAATTGCGGAGCATCAGTATGTATGTGGGGTGAATTTGATGTGTCATCATTTGTTGCCTTATTCTGAAACAAGACAACGAAAGCGAGATTATCCACCACATTTTTCACCAGTTACACCTTGGGTGAAGAAAGATATACAAAGTTTTAATGAATATTTCTCTAAACTTGGTTATTTACTTGGCGAAAGTGAAGAAGTTGTTCGGACAGCAGTATTTTGTCCGGTTCGAAGTATGTATTTTCACTATAAGCATGATGACCATTCGGCAGAAGATGAACTTGAGAAGTCTTATGCTGATACACTTACCAAGTTATCGAAATGGAATATACCATATCACATTATAGATGAAACAATTTTAGAGAAGCACGGAACATGCAATGATGGGAAGTTGCATGTGGGACATTGTGTGTATGACACGGTAATATTTCCGAGAACGGAAACGATGTCAAGACATAATTTTGAATTGCTTGAACAGTTTTATAAAAATGGCGGTAAGGTATTGTTTGAGGAAGGTGTTCCGGAATATGTTGAGGGAGAAGAACATGCATATTCTATGAAAGGAAATGTTACTCTCAAGGAGATACAAGAAGCGCAACTTTATAAGATAGAACAGACAGATACAAAGGTATTTTCTGCCTTACATAAAGATTCAGAAGGAAGGTACTTCTTGTATGTTGTAAATATAAGTGGAAGTCAGAGTTATACAGTGACGTTCCACGGTGATTTCAATAGTTTTTATGGGTTTGACATAGAAACGGGAACATATTACGAGCAGTCAACCACAATGACGCTACAACCTGGTCAAAGTAAAATTCTTTATTTTTCGCAAGACATTGTACGGGAAGAGGAAGAACGTCAGGAAATTCCATTCCCTGCGACTATGGAAATTATGGATGCAAGCGATAATTATTTAATGCTTGACCGTGTTTGTGTTTCTTGTGATGGTGTCAATTATAGTGAGGAATTCAGCTACACAAAAGTGTTTAATTGCTTATTAGAAGAACGGTATGAAGGCGACTTGTGGCTGAAATACTCCTTTGAACTTCGCTCCATACCAAAACGTATTCGCTTTTTAACAGAGAATATGAACAATATCAGCTGCACCATTAATGACGTAGAAATAAAATTTGATGGTGTGTCTGATTTTATGGAAGGGATTCGTTGTGCAGATATAGCTGCCTTGTGTAAACAAGGGCATAATGAGGCTGTAATAAAAATTCACTTCTATGAAAAGGAAAGTGTTTATTATGCCTTGTTTGGTGAAGGGGTTACCGAAAGTCTTCGAAATTGTCTTGTGTATGATACAACTATTGAAGCTTGTTATTTGCAAGGTGATTTTGGTGTGTATTCGGATAATGAATTCGTCATAGACGAGAAAAATGGAGTATATTTGTGTGATGGAAGTTTTTATCTGGATAGCAGAGAGACTGTTATTACAAATGCGGTTACACAGGGATATCCATTTTTTGCAGGAAACATGACAATTAGGGCGCATTTTAATAGCGATGGTGGTCCTTGTTATTTGAAATTACCTAAAAATACACACTTGTGCTACTTGAAAGTCAACGGAGTATTTGTCGAAAAGGGATATTTTGATGATATGCCAGATGTCAGTGATTTTGTAAAACAAGGAGAAAATGTTGCAGAAATCACTGTTTATTCAGGAAACCGCAATCTGCTAGGGCCTCACCATTATCTGCCGGCACCTGAGCCGAAGATGGTGACACCACAGATGTTTGATTTTATTCTACGTTATAAGAACGGAGAATGTGAGCGAGAACAAAAAGCATATGCTTTTGTAAAATTTATAAATGACTAGATAAAATTTGGAGGTGACCATATGAAAGAACTTACGTTATCAGTAACTCAAGTCTTAGATTGTGATGTGCTTGTATTAGGAGGAGGAGTTTCCGGTATATCAGCTGCTGTTTGTACTGCTAGAAAAGGAATGAAGACCATTTTGGCAGATAGAAATGGATGCTTAGGAGGAACTGCAACTGCAGGAATGGTCGGACCATTTATGACATGCTATACTCCGACAAGTGGAATACAAGTTATCAGAGGTTTCTTTGATGAGTTTGTTAGAAGAATGGAAGAAGATGAAGGAGCGGTACATCCATCTAATGCTCCAAGTGTTGGTACATCGTACACAGCATATCGCGTACCTGGACATCAAAACGTAACCGCATTTCATGGAGAAACATTGAAACGTGTTGCGGAAGAAATGTGCGTGGAAAATGGGATCAGACTTTTGTATCATGTTAACTTTGTATCTGCTGATGTGGAACAAGGTGAAATTAAAGCCGCATATTTCGTATGTAAACGACAAGTAATTAAAGTTACTGCTAAAATCTTTATTGACTGTAGTGGTGATGCAGATTTGGCAGCAGCCAGTGGTGTGCCAATTGTATTCGGTGATGGGAATGGTGAAGTGCAACCTTCTTCGCTGTTCTTTAAAGTACGTGGCGTTGACAAAGAAAAAATGGATGCGCATATGTTTAAAGACGACAACGTACAAAGACAATTCTATATGCAGGAAATCATTAAGGAACGTGAAAAAGGTAATTTCCCAATTCACAGAGCAAAAATCATGCTCTTTGAAAGTTTCCATAATGAGTGGCTTGTAAATATGTCGCAGATTGAAGGTGTAAATGCCAATGATTGTATAGAAGTCACAGATGCCGAGATTGAAGGAAGACAGCAAATAGTATATATTATGAATTTCTTGCGTAAGTATGTAGCTGGATGCGAGAATATTATACTTTGTGATAGCGCGGAAAGTCTCGGAGTACGTGAAAGTAATACTATTGAGGGTGTTTATCGAATGAAGACAACAGACATGCGTGAACGTGTGAAATTTGAAGACTCCATTGCATGTTGCAGCAATACAGAAGACCTACATCAAAAAGGTGGGGTGACAGGTTATCGACCAGTAGAGGAACCGTATTATATTCCATACCGTTCATTATTGCCATTGAATGTGGAAAATTTGCTTGTGGCAGGAAGATGCATTAGTTGTGAACGTGAGGTTAGTTCAGCAGTTCGCGTAATGCCGCCTTGTTTTGCTATGGGACAGGCAGCGGGAGTTGCTGCGTCGCTATCTGTTAAAGGTAAATGTTCACCGAAAGTAATTGACGTAAAGGAACTTGTTGAAACATTGGTTGCTGATGGAGTTTATTTAGGCTAAGCATAGGGGATGATGTCATGTTGAGATTAGGAATAGGTGAACGGTTTTATACAGTACCGTATGGTTTTGAGGCGGGCATTGCACGGATGAAAATGCAGGGGTATTCTGCTATGGATTATCCGGAGTTTGGAAATACGGAGACCGAGTTGTATCAGAAGAATCATCAGCAGTTCGAAGAATATTTGCAATACCAGGCATCAATATGTAAAAGAGAAGATATTGAAATTTTTCAGACGCATGGTCCTTGGAGATATCCACCACAGGATGCCACCATTGAAGATAGGGAGGAACGATTTGAGAAGATGTCTCATGCTATAGAAGGGACAACGATTCTCGGATGTAAAAATATTGTTATTCATCCTATTTTCCCTTATTCCGTGAAGGATGAGGGGCATGAGAAGGAGAACTATGAGTTGAATTTGGATTTTTTTGGTAGGCTTTGCGGTGTTGCTAAGCAATACGGTGTAGTGATTAATTTTGAAAACATGCCAATGCCATATTACTCCATGTCTTCAACAGAGAGTATTCTGAAACTTGCGAAAGAGATTAATAGTGAATACTTTAAGGTGTGTTTGGATACCGGTCATAGTTCTGCAATCAAAAATTCACCGGCTGAAGATGTTCGAATGTTGGGGAAAGACTATCTACGCTCGTTGCATATTCATGATAATAATGGACGTAGTGATTATCACTGGCATCCGTTTGCAGGTGTCATTGATTGGAAAGAGTTCTGTAATGCACTTCGGGAGATTCGATATGATGGAGTTCTCAATTTAGAAGTAGGACGTCAAAAAAATCTTCCGGATGAGTTGCGAGAAATGGAAGAAGTGTATTTGTATCGGAAATTAGAATGTCTTGCAAAAATGGTTGCAGGAGAAATATAAAAGAAAAAGAGAGGAAATCAAAATGGCAATTGTAACAATTATTGGTGCAGGTATGATGGGCTCTGCGTTAGCTTTCCCTGCAAGAGAAAATGGACATGAAGTAAGATTAGTAGGAACACACTTAGACAGGGACATTATTGAAGGATGTAGAAAAGAAGACAAGCATCCGAAGTTTGACAGAGTGTTCCCGGCAGGAATCAAATATTATCAAATCGAAGAAGTAGATGAAGCAATCGAGGGTTCTACATTTATCATCGGCGGTGTTTCAAGCTTTGGTGTGGACTGGTTTGGCGATGTAATCTTACCAAAGGTACCGGAAAACATTCCAATCTTAAGCGTTACAAAAGGTTTGGTAGACACAGCAGAAGGTAAATTACTTACATACCCAGATGTTTGGGAAGCAAAATGCAAAGAACTTGGAAAGAATTTATCAATCAACGCGATTGGTGGACCATGTACTAGTTATGAATTAGTATTTCATGATCAAACAGAGGTTGCTTTCTGTGGACGTGATATGGAAATCTTGAAGATGATGAAAGAAGTGATGACAACTTCTTACTATCACATCAGTCTTTCAACAGACGTAACAGGTATCGAAAGTGCAGTGGCACTTAAGAATGGATATGCATTAGGTATCGCATTAACAATCGGTTTGAACCAAAAAGAATTTGGTCTTGACAGTGAACTTCACTTCAACTCACAGGCGGCTATCTTTGGTCAGGCAGTAAAAGAAATGTACAGACTCTTTGAATATCAAGGAACTGCAACATTAGAAAATATGACAGTTGGTTACGGAGACCTTTACGTAACTGTATATGGAGGACGTACAAGACTTGTAGGTATTCTTCTTGGAAGAGGCCTTAATATTGATGAAGCAAAAGAAGAACTTAATGGTGTAACATTAGAATCATTGGTAGTAGCGGAACGTGTTGCAAGAGCAATTAAGGTTGCAGCAGCAAGAGGCGTTCTTGATGCAAAGGATTTCCCGCTTCTAATGCATGTGGATGAAATCATCTGTCAAAAGAAGGCAGTAAATCTTCCATGGGAAGAATTTACCTTTGTATATAACAAATAAAAATCGAGCCGGAGAGTTCCTCCGGCTCAAATTGTCTTAATCTTATTCTTCAACGATATCTTCGAATTCTTGTTCATCAAGCCATTCGTCGAATGCGTCAGCAGCAGCTTCGTATTCATCGTCATCCTCGATGTTTTCTAAAGTAGGTTCTCCTTCTTCTGTTTCAACGTAACGATAGATAAATACGTCACCTTCTTCGTTGTCTCCATCTTCATCTAATGGAAGTAATGCGATATATTCCTTGTTATCTACACTGTAAATTGTAAGAACTGCACATTCGATAACTTCATCATTATCAAGTGTTAATGTTACAGTTACTTCTTCATTGCATCCGCAGTCGCAGTTGTGATCATGTGTGTGTTCGCTCATAATAAGTCTCCTTTATAATGAAATATTTATACACTAACTCTATCAGAATAGGACAAGAAATGCAAGGCTTGTTTCCATTTTTATCTATGCAAGAAAACAGGAATCGTGTATAATAATTAACAGTAAACGGATGAGGAGAGATGCATATGAGAAAAATGTCAGGATATCCACTGCCGTTGGGCATTTCAATAAAAGAAGATGCGGTGAATTTTTCCGTTGCAGTAGAAAGTGGAAAAACATGTTATTTGTGTCTGTATGTAAGAGGCTATGAAGAACTTTTGTTTAAAGTTGAACTTACAGAAGAACATGCAATGGGTGAAGTTCGTTATCTTGCACTGCCAAAAGAAGATATGCAAGATATGGAGTACAATTACGAAATAAACGGCGAATTGGTACTTGACCCATATGCTAAGGCGGTTGTAGAGTATGGAAAAACAGTACGTGGACGCATATTAATAGAAGAATATGACTGGGAAGGGGACAAGCCACTAGGGCTCGCCTTTCATGACATTGTTGCATATAATCTTCATGTCAGAGGATTTACCAAGGATAAATCTTCCGGAGTCGAAAATAAAGGGACTTTTGCCGGCGTAATCGAAAAGATACCATATTTGAAAGATTTGGGTATCACTCAGATTCAGTGTATGCCGATTTATGCATTTCAGGAAGCCTTGCATTACAAGAATTACTGGGGTTATGGTGATGCATATTGCTTTGCTATTAAAAATGCTTATGCAGCAAGTTCCGATGCCCCAAAAGAACTGAAAGACATGGTGAAAGCCTGTCATAAAAATGGAATAGAAGTGGTATTATATTTGCCATTTACGGATAAAGTTTCAAAGCAATTAATTGAAGAATGTCTAAGATATTATGTGATGGAATACCATATTGATGGGTTTGTTTTAAATCCATACAATGCGCCGATGAGTAGTATTCTGTCTGACCCTATTTTAAAAAAGACGAAGATATTAGAATACAAAGAAGATTTCCAAAACAACATGCGTAGCTTTCTGATTGGAAATGAAGGTGCTGTGCAAGGTGTGATGTGGTGGGTGAAGCAGATTACGAAGGACATTGGTAGTTGCAATTACATTACCAATCATACCGGGTTTACATTAAATGACCTTGTATCATACAATGAAAAACATAACGATGCTAACGGTGAAAATAATTTTGATGGACCGGATGCAAATTTCAGTTGGAACTGTGGCATTGAGGGACCAACACGTAAAAAAGCCATATTGGAATTGCGCAGGAAACAGATGCGAAACGCAATGTTTCTTTTGATCATGTCCCAAGGAACGCCATGTATTTTGGCAGGAGATGAGTTTGCCAACACACAAAAAGGGAATAACAATGTCTATTGTCAGGATAATGAAATATCATGGCTTGACTGGAAAAAACTGGAAAAAGAGAATGAATTCTATCATTATGTAAAAACATTGATTACACTTCGCAAAAAATATTCTGTGATTGGTGTAGATAAACCACTTTTAGGCGTAGATAAAACAAGCTGTGGTGTTCCGGATGTTTCTTTTCATGGAGAAAGCGCATGGCATATACCAAATCAAATGTCCAGCAAGCATTTGGGAGTATATTATCATCATGCAGATGGAACCGATTGTTTCATCGCATATAACATGCATGAAGAGGAGCAGACTTTTGCGTTGCCGGGACTTCGCAAAGGGAAGAAATGGCATAGGGTAATTTCTACAGCAGATGCGCAGATAGAAGCGAAGGAAGTTTTAGTAGAAAATCAGAAAGAAACCGTTGTTCAGGATAGAACAATCGAAATGTTTATTGGAAAATAAGAATATAAAAGGACAGTAAAGATATGAAGGCGTGGAAACATTTTTGCACCATCACACACCACAAATATCTGGTGGCGAAAGGGTGCTTTGCAGTTGGGTTATATTGGCAGGGAATTATGCATGATATGTCAAAATATAGTTTTACGGAATTTCGTGTAGGAGCCAAATATTTTCAAGGGACAAGAAGCCCGAATAATGCAGAAAAAGAGGATATCGGGTATTCGACCTCGTGGCTCCATCACAAAGGAAGAAATAAGCATCATTTGGAATACTGGTGGGATTATGGTTTCGCACCGAATAAGCAGGCCACAGGAATGCGTATGCCGGAAAAATACGTGGTAGAGATGCTTATGGACCGCATTGCAGCGTGTAAAGTATATATGCACGGGAATTACACAGACAAAAGTCCTCTTGAGTATTACGAACGAGGAAAAGAAATTACCATGATGCATAAGGATACAAGAGAGCTCTTGGAGTTTATGTTGAGGATGTTGGCTGACAAGGGTGAAAAAGAGACATTTTCATATGTGAAAAAAGAGATATTGCATAAGAGATAGAAAAACGTGTAAATGGCGAGTGCTATTTACACGTTTTTAAGTAGGATTTACTCAGGATAAACCAGTCGTTCTTCAGAAATGCCATCCAATACCTCATCCAAATATTTCTTGGCTAAATACTTTGCCATCGGCAGATTCATATCTAGATAATTGCCACAGTCTTTTGCACTTGCACCAGGCACTTCGCCTTCAAAGTCTGCAATAAATGCAAACATTTCTTTTAATAAATCCACAATATTTTCTGAGTCATAATCACCGGCTAGAAGCAAATAGAATCCGGTACGGCATCCCATAGGTCCGAAGTAAATGATTTTTGGTCCAAAATCTTTGTGGTTGCGTAAAAACGTAGCAGCCAAATGTTCGATGGTATGCATTTCAGCGGTGTTCAAAACCGGCTCATCATTCGGGCTGGTCATTCGAATATCAAAAGTAGTAATTGTCTCTGAACCAACCTTATCCTTCCGTGAAACATAAACTCCGGGAATTAATTTGATATGGTCTATTGTAAAACTTGTGATTTTTTTCATCATAAAACCTCCTGAAACGAATATGGTTTCATTATAACCATTCCTTTTGCAGAAAACAAGTGCTTTACATAGTAATGAATCTTGACGGAAGCATGGAAGGGGTGTAAACTTAGGAAAGATATATTTGGAGGAAGAAATTATGATTAACGATAAAAAGGTACTATTTAGCGGGATGCAGGCAACTGGTAATCTAACTTTGGGAAATTATCTGGGTGCCATGAAGAACTGGGTAAAGCTTAGTGATGACTATGAATGCTTTTATAGTGTAGTGGATATGCATTCCATTACAGTAAGACAGGACCCGGCAACTTTACGTAAGAGAGCGAGGGCACTTCTCACATTATATATAGCGGCAGGATTAGACCCTGAGAAGAATTGTATATATTACCAATCTCATGTTTCAGGTCATGCAGAACTAGCTTGGATTTTGAATTGCTATACTTACATGGGTGAACTGAATCGTATGACACAGTTCAAGGATAAGTCGGCTAAACATGCGGATAATATTAATGCGGGACTATTTACTTACCCGGTACTTATGGCAGCAGATATTTTGTTGTTCCAAGCAGATGTAGTTCCTGTGGGTATTGACCAAATGCAGCATTTGGAACTTACAAGGGATATCGCTCAGAGATTCAACGGTGTTTACGGAGATGTGTTTACTGTTCCGGAGGCATACATTGGAAAAGTGGGAGCGAAGATTATGAGCCTTCAAGAACCGACGAAGAAGATGTCTAAGTCTGATGAGAATCCGAATGCAAGTATTTATTTAATGGATGACCCGGATACGATTATTCGCAAATGTAAACGTGCGGTAACAGATTCTGAAGCGCAGATTTTATACCGTGATGAGCAACCAGGTGTAAAGAACCTAATCGACATTTACAGTGCTTGTACAAATAAAACGCAACAAGATGTAGTAAAAGAATTCGAAGGAAAAGGCTATGGCGATTTCAAGATGGCAGTGGGAGAAGCAGTTGTATCAGTGCTGAAACCATTGCAGGATGAAGTTGCAAGATTAGAGAAAGATAAAGCATATATAGACAGCGTGATTAAGAATAACGCAGAAAAGGCAAACTATTATGCAATGAAAACTTTGCGTAAGGTTCAGAAAAAAGTTGGCTTTCCGGAAAGGATAAGATAAGTTTTATGAGAGTAATAGCAACAGAAAAAGCACCAAAAGCCTTGGGACCATACTCTCAAGGATACGTACACAATGGTATGTTCTATTCGGCAGGTCAGATTCCGATTAACCCGGAGACCGATGCCATTGAAGAAACCACAATTGAGGGACAGACCGAACAAGTGTGTAAGAATCTTGCGGCTGTATTAGAAACTGCAGGAACATCTTTTGATAAAGTTCTTAAAACCACATGTTTTTTAGCTGACATGGGAGATTTTGCCGCATTCAACGAAGTGTATGCGAGATATTTTACATCAAAGCCGGCAAGAAGCTGTGTGGCAGTAAAAACATTACCGAAAAATGTGCTGTGTGAAGTTGAACTAATCGCAGTAGTAGAAGAATAGGAAGTGAAGCAAATGTCAGAACAAGAAAAGAAAGAGGGCTGCTCGGCAGAGAGCTGTTCTAGTTGCGCTCAAGCAGGCTCTTGCCCAAGTAAAAAGACAGATATGAAGGTGCCTGCAAATCAATATACAAATGTAAAGAAAGTAATCGGTATTATCAGTGGAAAAGGTGGCGTTGGAAAATCCATGGTAACAGCATCCCTTGCTAGATTGATGCGTGAGAGAGGATATTCAGTAGGTATTCTGGATGCAGACATTACGGGACCATCTATACCGAAGATGTATGGGGTACATGACCATGCAATGGGAGCAGAAGAAGGAATGTTCCCATGTATTGCACAGGATGAAACCAGAATTATGTCAGTTAATCTTTTGTTAGATAGCGAGGATACACCGGTTATCTGGAGGGGGCCTGTGATTGCAGGTGTTGTAACCCAATTTTGGAATGAAGTGCTATGGGGAGATTTGGATTATCTCTTTATTGATATGCCACCGGGAACAGGTGATGTTCCGTTAACGGTATTTCAATCATTACCGGTAGACGGAGTTGTAATTGTAACTTCACCGCAGGATTTGGTTTCCATGATTGTGAAGAAAGCCTATCACATGGCCGAGGCTATGAATATTCCGGTGCTTGGCATCGTGGAAAATTATAGTTACTTAAAATGCCCGGATTGTGGAAAAGAAATAAAAGTGTTTGGGGAAAGTCATATTGATGAGATTGCAAAGGAACTTGGTTTAAAAGTTCTTGGTAAAATGCCAATCGACCCGAAACTTGCAGAGATGGTAGAAGAAGAAAAATTCTACGAAGTAACAAATGAATATCTGACTGATGCAATAGAGGTATTAGTGTAAGAAAAAAGGAGTTTCTTTGATGTCTGAAAAGACGGGAGGAAACTCCTTTTTTATAGGGGAATATGTCTTATGTAGATTCGCATAAAACAAGTGAAAATTGTTTTGAAAAATTAGGTACTTTTACCATTGATAAATAAAGGGCACTGTGATAGAATAGCAAAGTGAGTTAATGCAAAACTCGGTTTTTATGAGAAAAGATTGTTAAAAAAAAAACAATACAGGAGGAACTCTTATGAGCAGCAAAATTACTATTATTGGTGCAGGAAGTGTAGGTTCAACAATTGCTTATACTTTAGCAAACCAAGATATCGCATCAGAACTTGTACTGATTGATATCAACAAAAACAAGGTGGAAGGTGAAGTAATGGATATTATCCAAGGTACTTACTTCAGAAATCCAATTTCTATCGTGGCAGGTGACTACGAAGATGCAAAAGATTCTGATATCGTGATCATTACATCAGGAATCGCTCGTAAACCAGGCCAGACAAGACTTGAATTAGCACAAACAAACGTTAACATTTTAAAGAGCATTACTTCAGAAATTGTGAAAGCAGCTCCAAAAGCGAAATATATTATCGTAAGTAATCCGGTTGACGTTATGACATATGCATTCCATAAATTTTCAGGACTTCCTGAAAACCAAATCATCGGTTCAGGTACAATCCTTGATACAGCAAGACTTCGTTGCGGTCTTTCAGAGCACTTTAATGTAGCTCAGAAAAACGTACATGCTTACATCTATGGTGAACATGGTGATTCTTCATTTATTCCATGGAGCTGTGCAGAAATCGGTGCAGTATCTGTAGATAAATATCCGGAAGTTATGAAGGCAAACGGAGTAGATATCGAACCTGTTGACAAAGAGGCTATGATCGAATACGTTCGTAAATCAGGCGGAAAGATTATTGCAAACAAGGGTGCAACATTCTATGCAGTATCTGCATCAGTTGTTCAATTGTGTAATCTTCTTTTAGCAGCATCTGACTCTATGACAACTGTTTCTACAATGATGCATGGTGAATATGGTGTTGAAGATGTATGTATGAGTACATTAGCACTTGTTGGACCAGATGGTTACAAAGGAAAAGTGCTTGTAGAATTAACAGATGAAGAAGTGGAAAAAATGCAAGCAAGTGCAGAAGCTTTGAAGTCAGTTATTTCACAAATCGAAATCTAATTTTATCCAATATATAAGAATGCCAAAAAGAGGAGAGGGATTTGATATGAAGTACAGTTATTATCCGGGATGTACCCTCAAAAACAAAGCAAAAGATTTGGACGCATATGCCAGAGCTTCTGCCATTGCATTGGGATTCGAATTAGAAGAAATTGAAGAGTGGCAGTGCTGTGGTGGGGTATACCCACTTGGCACTGACGAGATTGCTTCTAAACTTTCTTCAGTTCGTACACTGAATGCAGCAAAGGAAAAGGGTCAGGACTTAGTAACACTTTGTTCTGCATGTCACCATGTTGTAAAACGTGTCAATGATGACATGAGAAACGTGGAAGATATTCGCACAAGAGCAAACAACTACATGCAACTTGAAGAACCATATGCTGGTGAAACGGAAGTACTACATTTCCTTGAAGTACTTCGTGACAGAGTTGGTTTTGATAAGTTGAAAGAAAAAGTGGTAAATCCACTTAAGGGCAAGAAAATTGGAGCATACTATGGCTGCTTGCTTCTACGACCAGGAAAGGTGTTAGGATTTGACAATCCGGAAAACCCAACAATTATCGAAGATTTTATTCGTGCAATCGGTGCAACTCCGGTTGTATATCCATACCGCAACGAATGCTGTGGTGGATACATATCATTAAAAGAAAAAGACATGGCAAAAAATATGTGTGACAAGATTGTTGACAGTGCAGCAGGATTTGGTGCAGAAATGTTAATTACAGCTTGTCCGCTTTGCATGTACAATCTGAACAAGAGCACAGAAGGCAAGATTCCTGTTGTATACTTTACAGAACTCTTGGCTGAAGCACTTGGAGTAAAAGAGGAGGTAGAATGCTAATGAGCCACGTAAATAAGGTTGATCAAATCAAAGAAATCAGCGGCGTGAATCCACTTAAATGTATGAAATGTGGAAAATGTTCTGCTTCCTGCCCATCTTTTAACGAGATGGACATCAAACCACACCAATTTGTATCTTATGTACAAAATGGTGATATTGAAAGCTTGGTACAATCTAAATCACTTTGGAAATGTCTTTCATGCTTTGCATGCTTAGAACGTTGCCCAAGAGATGTAAAACCGGCAAAATTAATTGACGCAGCAAGACAAATGGTTGTTCGTGAAAAAGGCGTTACATATTTATCACCAGATGAAGTTCCAGAACTTCTTGATGAAGAATTGCCACAACAACTTTTAGTTAGTGCATTCAGAAGATATAGGAGGTAAGTCACATGCAGAGAATAGGAGTATTTGTCTGCCACTGCGGTAGTAATATTGCAGCCACGGTAGACGTGAAAAAAGTTGCAGAGATGGCTCTTTTAGAACCAGGCGTTGTTCATGCAGAAGATTACCAATATATGTGTTCTGAAGCAGGACAGGCGAAAATTCAAGCTGCAATTAAAGAAAAGAATTTGACGGGAATCGTTGTATGTTCTTGTTCACCACGTATGCATGAAAATACATTCAGAAGTGCAGCAGAAAAAGCTGGCTTAAATCCATACATGGTAGAGATTGCTAACATTCGTGAACATTGTTCATGGATTCACAAGGATATAGACGAAGCAACTGAAAAAGCAGTTATCCTTGCAAGAGCAGCGATTGCAAAAGTAAACTTAAATGCACCATTGAAACCGGGCGAAAGCTTAGTAACAAAACGTGCATTAGTAATCGGTGGCGGTATCGCAGGTATCCAGACAGCAATTGATATTGCAGATGCAGGATATGAAGTAGATATCGTGGAAAAAACACCAAGTATCGGTGGTAGAATGTCTCAGTTAGATAAAACATTCCCGACCCTTGACTGTTCAGCGTGTATCCTTACACCAAAGATGGTAGAGGCAGCAGCTCACGAAAAGATTACAATTTATACATATAGTGAAGTGGAAAAAGTATCTGGTTTCGTTGGTGATTTCACAGTTGATATCCGTAAGAAAGCAAGATACGTAGATGCAAATAAATGTACGGGTTGTGGCGTTTGTCAGGAAAAATGTCCATCAAAGAAATCATTAAGTGAATTCAACCGTGGACTTAACACAAGAAGCGCAATCTACACACCATTTGCACAGGCAATACCAAACGTACCTGTTATCGATACAGATGCTTGTATCAAGATGAAAACTGGTAAATGTGGTATTTGTTCAAAAGTATGTCAGGCAGGTGCAGTTGACTACGAACAAAAGGATGAAATTTTAACACAAAAATATGGTGCAATCGTAGTTGCAACAGGTTTTGATACTATCAAGCTTGATAACTATGATGAATATGCATACAACCAAAGCAAGGATGTTATCACATCACTTGAATTAGAACGTGTAATGAATGCTGCAGGTCCTACAAAGGGACATTTGGAACGTCTTTCTGACGGAAAGCATCCAAAGGAAATGGTATTCATTCAATGTGTGGGCAGCCGTTGTGCAGATGGCAGAGGAAAGAGCTACTGTTCAAAAATCTGTTGTATGTACACAGCAAAACATGCAATGTTAATCCGTGATAAATATCCGGATGTTAACGTAACCGTATTCTACATTGATGTTCGTACACCAGGTAAGAACTTCGATGAATTCTACAGAAGAGCTGTAGAAGATTATGGTGTAAACTATGTAAAAGGTCAAGTTGGTAAGGTGATTCCACAGCCAAACGGAAAACTTCTTGTACAAGGTGTTGACCTTTTAGATAACAAGCAGATTATGAAGGAAGCAGATATGGTTGTTCTTGCAACAGCAATTGAACCAAATCCGGATGTTCGTAAAATCGCTACGATGCTTACAGCAAGTATCGATACTAACAACTTCCTTACAGAATCACATGCAAAACTTCGTCCGGTAGAATCACCAACAGCAGGTGTATTCCTATCAGGTGTTTGTCAGGGACCAAAAGATATCCCTGAAACAGTAGCGCAGGCAGGTGCTGCAGCTATTAAAGCAGTTGGTTTATTAGCAAAAGATAAATTGCTTACAAACCCATGTACAGCAAAATCAGATGAGTTATTGTGTAACGGATGTTCACATTGTGCAAATGTTTGTCCATACGGAGCAATCTCATATGAGAATAAAGAAGTAAATGACCACGGTATCCGTGAGACACGCAGAGTTGCAGTTGTAAACAACGCACTTTGCCAAGGTTGTGGTGCTTGTACCGTAACATGTCCTTCTGGTGCTATGGACTTACAAGGATTCTCAAATAGACAGATTATAGCGGAGGTAGATGCAATATGTCGATAGAAAACAACAACGAATTCAGACCGAAAATTGTAGCGTTCTGCTGTAACTGGTGTAGTTATGCAGGCGCTGACCTTGCAGGAAGCAGCCGTTTGGCATATCCTGCTGATGTAAAAATTATCCGTGTACCATGTTCATGCCGTGTCAACCCAATGTTCATCTTAAGAGCATTTGAAAAGGGTGCTGACGGAGTTATCATGTGTGGATGTCACCCTGGTGATTGCCACTATACAAGTGGTAACTACTACGCAAGAAGACGTATGACACTTTTGTTCTCTATGCTAGATTACATCGGTGTAGAAAACGGACGTACACGTGTAGAATGGGTATCTGCAGCAGAGGGTGTGAAATTCTCTCAAACCATGAATGAGTTTGTAGAAAAAATTCACTCACTTGGTAAAAACGTAAGATTGGGGGATTTGAGATGCAAGAATTAGTAAATCGTGCGAAAGAGCTTCTTGAGAGTGGCGAAGTGGCACGTGTTCTTGGCTGGAAAAAAGGCGATCTTCCATACAATCCGGAACCAGCTTACTTTAACACAGTAGAAGAATTAAAAGATTTCGTTTATAACGGATTCTGTGGTGCCAACCTTAGCAAGTACATGATTGAAGCTTCTAAGTTAGAAGGCAAAACAATGGTTTGCTTAAAACCATGTGATACATACAGCTTTAACCAATTAATCAAAGAACATCGTGTAGATAGAGAAAAAGCTTATATCGTAGGTGTTGGTTGTAAGGGTAAATTGGATATTGAAAAAGCGAAAAAATTAGGAATCAAGGGTATCGAAGGCGTTTCTGGTGCAGAGATGACAGATGCATGCGATACACTTACATTCCAAACTATCTATGGTGAAAAAACTTGTGCATACGGTGACGCAATGCTTGAGAGATGTCACGTATGTAAAGGAAAAGACCATATGATTTATGATGAAATTATCGGCGAATCACGTGATACAAAAGATGCAGAGAGATTTGCAGAGGTTGAGATGATTGAAGCAATGTCTCCGGCAGAAAAATTTGCATTCTTCCAAGAAGAATTAAGCAAGTGTATCCGTTGTAATGCATGCCGTAACGTATGTCCGGCTTGCAGCTGCCGCAAATGTGTATTTGACAGCAACAAGTTTGACAGTGCACAAAAAGCAAATGTAGATTCATTTGAAGAAAAAATGTTCCATGTAATCCGTGCATTCCACGTAGCTGGAAGATGTACAGACTGTGGTGAGTGTAGCAGAGTATGTCCACAAGGCATCAGACTTCACTTGTTTAACCGTAAATACATTAAAGATATTAATGAATTTTATGGTGAATATCAAGCAGGTGCTGACTCAGAACCAAGAGGACCACTTACAAACTATACGTTTGATGATGTGGAACCAAGCATCGTAGCAGAAAGGGGATAATGTGATGTATAAGATAGCAAAAGAAAATCTTTCGGCATTATTCCAAGCGATTGCCGGAGAGCAAGAATTAT
>JAZRPT010000171.1:0-3966 GCA_045649385.1 Faecalimonas sp.
AGGAGAAAAGGAAAATGAAGAAAACCACAAAGATTTTATCGCTTTTGTTAGCAATGACAATGATTTTGTCATCTGTTTCAGCATTCGCGATAGCAGATGATGCAGAATTAGTAGATTCACCTAATATGCATCTTACAACAACAGAACCTCTCGCTCCTGCAGATAACTTAATTCCTGCAGAAAAAGAAATGGGCGAAATCGACTTTAACGATGTTTCAGGACATTGGGCAGAAACAGTTATCAGAGTTTTATCTGCTAACAAGTATGTTCAGGGTAATGGTGACGGAACATTCGCTCCTGAAAACAACGTAACAAGAGCAGAGTTTATACAGATGGCTATAAATGCGCTCGCAGCTGACGTTAAAGAATATGACGGATGTTTTTCTGACGTTTCAGCAGATAGCTGGTATGCAAATACTTTAGAGACTGCAAAGGCAGAAGGCCTTTTAGCTGATGGCTTTGTTGTAGATAACAACATAAAGCCTGAAGAAGCAATCACAAGAGAAGATGCGGCTTTAATTATTTCAGCAGTTGCAGAAAAGTTGGGTGCTGAAAGTGAAGTGTCAGCTATTGGTTTTGTCGGTGAAGACGAACCTTCTGAATATGCAAAAGAAGGCGTTGCAAAGGCTATTGCTTATGGCATTATGCAGGGCGACCCTGATGGCAGAATCAGACCTTTAGATACACTCACACGTGCAGAAGCAACTGAACTTTTAACAAAGACAATTGAGCTTGTTTCACGTCTTGCTATTTATGTTGACCCTGAAAATGGCGCAGCAGACAATAAGGGTACAAGAGCATATCCTTTAGCATCAGTTGATGAAGCATTTGAGATGGCAAAGGCAAACAATGATGATATGAAGAATCATATGTTTGTATTTATCAAGGGTGGAGAATATTATCTTGAAGAAAGTATAAATCTTGATGCTGAAATTTCAGGTTCAAACGGATATAACATTGTGTTCACATCCTACGGTGATGAAAGAGCACAGTTTATGTCAGGTAAGCATTATACAGGCTTTGAACTCCACGACGAGAACTTAAATATCTACAAGACATATGTTGGTGATACTATGTCAAGACAGGTATACATAAACGGCGTTCGCGGTGTTCGTGCAAGAAGCGATAGAGAGCTTACGAATGCAGAGATAGTAAAAGACTACGGATATATTTGTGATGATACCTTCCTTGCTGACTACAAGAATGTCAAGGATTTGGAGATGGTTGTATATGCTATCTGGACACAGCCTCGTTGTGGTGTTTCTGAAATTGTTGTAGAAGACGGCAAGGCAAAAATAATTATAGATGAAAAGGTATGGAAGGATGGATTGGTTGATAACACTCCTTGGGAGTTACCTCATTGGTATGAGAATGCTTATGAACTTTTAGATGTCCCGGGGGAATGGTATATAGATTCTACTGACGGATATCTCTACTATATCCCAAGACCTTTTGAAAATCCTGCAGAGATGGTTGCTACCATGCCTTTAGGAGAGAGGTTGCTTGTAGCTCAAGGCACTGCAGAAGAGCCTGTTCATAACCTTGTATTTGAAGGACTTGAATTTGCATATACAACATGGATGCAGCCAAGTACTGAAATGGGTCACAATGACTGGCAGAATAATGGTGTAAACGGTAAGCTTGCAACCCCTGCTGTTTATGTAGGCTGTGCAAGATATGTGGATTTTATCAACAGTAAGTTTGAAAAGCTTGGTGCATCAGGACTTCATATGATGTATTCAATTCAGGAATGTAATGTAATTGGCAATGAATTTTCTGATATTTCAGGTTCTGCCTTTTCTTTAGGGGATGGACGTAATGGTGAAACCTATGAAAAAGAGATTAAGCCTACCGAATATAAATATTACACAATCAACAACAAGTTCAACAACAACTATGTTCATGATGTAGCTGTGGAGTTTGCCTCTGCGGCGGCTGTATCTGCCACATATCCAAAGAATACACAGTTTAATCATAATGAGATTTCTAATTCTTCATATTCAGGTGTTCATATTGGCTGGTCATGGGAAACTTATTCCGAAGAAGCCGATAAAAAGGGTACAGGTCTTTACAAGGTAGAGGTTAACAACAATTATATTCATGATACAATGGACAGCCCTGCTTACGATGGTGGTGCAGTTTATCTTATGGGTGGAACCGGTGGAACATACGAAAACCCAAGTGTCTGCAGTAATAACTACCTTTCAAATTCCAGAAATGCCCATGCACTTTTATACTTTGATTCGGGTGCAACATACTGGAGAGCGGAAAATAACTTGATGGATAGTAGTGATGTAAAGGAATATCCGTTTAACGGAAAGAAGGCTACACAGGTTGCAAAGTGGTTGCAGATAACAAATGATACAGCACGTTATCTTGTTGTAAAGGACAGCTATGCCACAACCAAAGACCAAAGAGTTTCCAAAAAATATAGTTATGTGGAAGCTCCTGAAATTGTTGAAATGGATAACTTGCCTTCAGAGGCACAGGCCATTATAGATAACGCAGGCCTTGAAGAAAAGTACCTTGAAATGTTCCCTGCACCTGCACAGAGATTAAAGGTGGACATCAAAAAAGCTGAATTGAAGAGCGGAGATACTATACAGATAAATTCTGAAGTTTTTGGTCGCTTGAATTCTGTTCCGAAGGATGATGAGTATATTCTCTATTATACAAGCTCAAATCCGGAGGTAGCTTCTGTTGATGAAAATGGGGTTATAACAGCTAATTCTCAAGGTCGTGCAAGAATTTATGTTAATCTTTTAATAGGTGATATTATTAAAACAAAAGAGATAGATGTAATGTGTGATGACCAGTTAAATTGGGTAACACCTGATGAATTAACTCTTGTTAAGGGATATTTTAAACCTGTTAATCCAAAAGGTACATCTCTTTTCGGGAAAGCTATGGAAATTGATGAAGCAACATATGTATCAGCAGATGAAAATATAGCAAAGGTAGGGGAAGACGGAAAAATTTACGGTGTAAATGTAGGGGAAACATCGCTTAAGGCTACATTTACAACTGACGGACACTCTGTTACAAAAGAAATCCCTGTAAGGGTTTATGATTTCTCAAATTCTGATACAGCAAAGCTTGAAGGAAAGCCGCTCCCTGCAGATTTCTTTAAGGCTGAAAATTGGGAGTCTGCAAGAACTCCGGGTATCCCTGTTGCAACCCTTTCAGAAGACGGTAAGAGCATTGCTGTAACAGGCGAGGCGAGTTATTATAAGAAAGAAATGTTAAAAGACGGACTTTATTCCTTCGATTTAAAGATTGAGAAACCAAACGGTTGGCCGACTCTTGCTTTTAAAGCTCCTGATGTTACAAAGAGATATTTAAACAGTGATTGTTACTTTATAGGTATCTGCCCTGATTATTTTGAGCTTCACAGATTTAATAGTGGTGGCAGAAGCTACTTTATCGGAGTTGAATCTCTGAATCCAAGCACAGGCACAGATATCCCCAACTACGGACAGATATTTGAGTTTGGCAAGGTTCATCATATTACAGCAGGAACAATTGAGGAAGAAAATGGTGTAAGGGTTATTTTGACCGTTGATGGAAAAAATATTTATGACTACCTCGATACAAAAGAAGGTTACTTAAAAGGAGACGGGTATTTCGCCGTTTATGCGGGAACAGGAATATTTACATTCTCGCAAACAGAAAAATAATGTGAATTTAAATGATGCTGAGCCTAAATGGTTCAGCATTATTTTTGTGAAATATAATTTTATAAGTTTGACTTGCAAAAATGTATATTATAGTGTAATATAATATTACTTGCTTTGTAAAAAAATAAAGTGGTATATAAAAAAGAAAAGGAGAAAAGGAAAATGAAGAAAACCACAAAGATTTTATCGCTTTTGTTAGCAATGACAATGATTTTGTCATCTGTTTCAGCATTCGCGATAGCAGATGATGCAGAATTAGTAGATTCACCTAATATGCATCTTACAACAA
>JAZRPT010000172.1:0-8405 GCA_045649385.1 Faecalimonas sp.
GTACTCTGAGTATTAAAATCAATTCTCGCATCAGTACCTCCCGTTGGAGTTTCCTTGTAATTGATGCTGTAAGTCTTTCCTCCGTCCGTTACAGTTGCAGTTCCGGCTACTGCTAAGGAACCCACATTGGCCTCTTCACTAGATACTAATAAGGTTCCAGGAGTCTCTTCTAAGTCTGCACTAACATCCTTATCAACCAATTTCATGTCAGAAATTGCTATCTGTGTATTGGCTCCCATGTTTGTCATCAAGAAACGAACCCACTTAAATCCTGTAAAATCATCTTTCAGACTATTTACATTTGCTGTACTGTCCAATGGCAAGCTGACCTTTGTCCACTCATCTTTGTTCAAAGAAATCGTTGTTCCCTTTAATTGTAGTGCATAAGTCGAAAAATCATCGTCAGTTGTTCCACCCATTAGCTTGAATATCTTATCACTCAAATTAATTGTGACATCACTATTCGACTTCATCCAAAACTCTAGATTGTACTTACTTAAATCGGATTTTGTTAATACTACATCTTTAACTGCCTCTGGAGTACTCTGAGTATTGAAGTCAATTCTCGCATCATTACCTCCCGTTGGAGTTTCCTTGTAATTGATGCTGTAAGTCTTTCCTCCGTCCGTTACAGTTGCAGTTCCGGCTACTGCTAAGGAACCCACATTGGCCTCTTCACTGGATACTAATAATGTTCCTTGCTGTACATCTTCCTCTGCGACAACCAATTTCATATCTGTAAGTCCAATTGTAATTGCACTATCATCTGCAATACTGCCAAATCCTGTTCCATGCCAACGTAAGTAATTAACTTCCTGCAGATTAAAATCAGCGTCTGTACAACCTTTAATCATTTTACTAACTGGCAATTCCACATAATTCCATCCGGCATTCAATGTTAAATTTCCCGAAATTTTTGAATCAAATCCCCAACATCTTTCGTTATGATCGCAAGTTCCGCTACTTGTTAATTCAATAAAACCATTATCTATCGTAACTGCCGTATCACTATACATCCAGAATGCAAGAGAAACATCATTATTTGAATATGTATATGGAATTGTTACATCAAATTTTTTAGAAAACACCAATGTCAGCGTATTGTCTAATTCAACTTGTGCATATTTAGTTCCTATTGTCGGACAAACCGTTGCCGTCCCATCAACAATTTGCACAGAATCTGCTGCTGTTCCTTTTTCAAATGCTATGTCTTCTGCCGCACACAATACCCATTCTTTTTCTATCTCTGGCATATTTACTGTTGCTTCAATTGCCTGTGGCGCAGCCGAAAGTGGATTACTTAACTGCAGATAAGTATCTGTACCACCAAATTCTAAAGCCGCTTTTTGTTGCGCACTGGATTCCTCAGCATTCACTACTGGATTCATTCTAGCTGGAAGATATCCGGCAACTAACGCCATAACTAAAACGCATGCTAAAGCGCGTTTCCATACTTTTTTCATCATCTTTTTCCTCCTTACCATTCGATTAAATTAACTTCTGTACCATCTGTTTTTAAAGTCTTAATCTCATGATGTCTCACTGATGTACTCAGTTTGTTACTAAAAATTTCAAGAGAGACGTCTTCACATATACCGTCACTCTCATAGAAACGAATCACCGTATCGTCTCCATCTTCTGCTTGTTTCACTGTCGTCACAACAATATGCTCACTATCGCAGTTGAAACAATTCTTTCTTTCCGGAAGTGGACCTTCATGAAAACTTTCAATCACACAGCGAAGTGGGAAGTTCAATTCTTCCGCTTTCTGCTCTGCTTTTGCGTTGCTTTCATATGGATATACCATATAAGTACACTCATGAATTCCCTGTTCCATATATTCGCAAAATTCATCACGTTCACCGTAATGATCTGCATAAATGGCACTACGCAAGATTGTAAGTCTTACTTCATCCTCTGTTGTGTCATATCCATACTTTCCATCATTTGCTACTGCAAAACTACCCGAAGCAAGCCATGAACCACAAGGTTCTTCTCCAAGTCCGTTTTCTCTCACAATTGTTCCAAATGGAATTTTTACAATCGCCTGTTTTGCTCCTGCCGGAAATGCAAATTTGAGTACCTTATGTTTCTCATGGAAGTCAACTTTCACATTTACCTTTACGCAAACACTGTCCGGCTCAATGCTATAATCACGGCGAAGTACCGATTGGTTATAGCGTGTTGTTACACGCAGGGTTGCTCTGACAGGTCCATCTTCGATTACAGAAAACTCAGGAGTTCCAAAACTTCCTGCATAGTCACCAAGATAATCCTTGCCATGTGCCCATGTGTCAGCCGCCGTCTCATCAAGTAGAATTGCACTACACTCTCCTGTTAGAATATTGCATTGCTTCTCCTTGTCATAAATTCGGCAGATATCTCCTGTTGTTGGGCTAAATTCAACCCGTATTTTGTTATTTTCTAATGTGTTCTTTGTTGCACATAATTTATTCTCAAAATTTGTTGCGTTTCCTTCTTCCACAAAGAAGCGATACACCGCATATCCCATCGACTCTATCTCTGCCATAAAAATAGTCTGCCACTTATCCGCATTTCCATTTGTTTGATCACCACGTACAACCTGGAACGGCAACTCGTTGTCATTTTCATCTGTAACCTTAGACGCCACCATATTCACTTGTATCGGCATTTTTACAGTCCATGCATGAGGATTAAAAACAACAATCGGTGCTCCTAGCGTTTCATGCTCCCATACATGCCAATGTAAGAAATGTCCTGATTTGTAAGATGGAAGAGTATTTCCACGCAAGGTATCAACCTTATGCGCAATGGACTGCATTGCATAATTGATTTCCTGCTCTGTGATACTCATGATTTCGCCATATAAATATCCTGCATCATCATAAGCCTTCTTGACACAGCATCCGCCAAGGATATCGTGGAAGTCATTAAACATCAGATTCTTCCATGCCTTATCCAACTTTTCCTTCGGGTATTTCGTTCCTACCAGATGTTCTGCCATCGCAGCCAGCTTTTCTGCAGCAATCAGATTATTTTCACATTGACGATTTGCCATCTTCACGGAAGTACATACGCTATAACAGCCCCTTGCATGATGTTGCAATTCATCTGCTATTACCGGCAATCCATCCGCAGATATTGATGCAAAATACTCATCCGGAGTGGAATAAACCATATCTGGGATATCCAACTTCTGCATTGCATCCAGCAGTTGAATAGTAGCTCCGCCTCCATGATTTCCAACACCATAGAAAGCCATCATATCCATTTCTTGCTGGTCAGCTTTATCTTTTACTTCCTGGAACTTTTCCATTCTGGTGAGATCGATGTTATAAAACATTGGAATACGATATGTCGTAACTTGTGTTCCATCTGCACTTTCCCATAAGAATACATCTTCATCTCTGCCTTGCTCACTTGGGAACGGACGCATGAACACATAGTTATCCATGCCACTTTTTTTCAGGATCTGTGGTAAAGATGCATTATGTCCAAAAGAATCCACGTTATATCCCGTTTTTGCTGTTACACCAAATTTTTCTTGAAAATATCGTTGTGATATCAAGCCATGTCTTGCAAAACTCTCTCCACTTGGAATATTACAGTCCGGTTGAAGAAACCAACCACCTACAATATTCCATCTTCCTTCTTTTACTCGTTTTTGAATTTCAGCAAACATTTCTGGATCCATTTTTTCAATCCATTGATAATATACAGCACAGGCACTTGTGAACTTGTAATCTGGAAATTCATTCATTCTATCTAAAGCACTGCGAAATGTCGCTAATATTTCTGAAAAACCTTCCTGCCATCTCCATAACCACACTGGGTCAAGATGAGCATTTCCTATTAAATGTAATTTTGCCATGTTATTCCTCCTGTCTTTAACCCTTAACACCGCCTACCATAGCATTCGTAAACTCTTTCTGGAATAGGCAGAACAGGATAACAACCGGTACTGCAGTGATGATAACCCCTGCAAACATAGTTGTATAAATCGTTGTTGTTCCTTTAATAAAGTTAAGAAGAAGCGACATCGGAATGGTGTATAGTTCCTCACTTCTCAAGGTCAACATTGGTCCAAGACCATCGTTCCACATTCCTCTGAACGTCAGTATTGCCATAGAGACAATAACCGGTTTGACAAGCGGCGTAACAATTCGGAAACAAATCTGTGTATCTGTAGCCCCATCAAGTATAGCTGCTTCTTCCAACTCGACTGGAAATGTTCTTAAGAAAGAACTTATCATAAAGACTGCCGTTGCAATATTTAAGGATGCGCAGATAATCTCACCGTGAAGATTATCATACAATCCCAAATTTCTTCTAAGTAGTAATCCCGTTGCCGTACCAACTCCCGGAATAAATATGGAGCTGAGTACCACCATATACAAAACTGTTCCAATCTTATATCCGCGCAAACGATTCAAACAATACGCTACAATAATGGATAACAACATACACAGTATAGTTCCACCACCGGCAATGATAATACTATTCTTGGTTGCTGAAAGAAGTTTTCCAACTTCCCATGCGGTGGAAAAGTTGTCAAACGAAAAATTTTCCGGTAAGCCAATCGGATTAATTACTCGCTCTTGCTCCGTCTTAAATGCAGTCAATATGGCAAAGCTCAAAGGAAGAGTGAGTGCAATAAAATACACATAGACCATTAGTCTTCCGCATAGAGACAGTGGCCGAAATTTAAACTTTTTTCTATTTTTCTTCATATTCCTCCGTCTCCCTTCTATCCAAACATTTTCTTTTCTACTTTGTTCATGGCCACATACTGTATCACACTAACAGTCGCCAGTATGAAGAACAGCACAACTCCTGCCGCAGATACCATTCCATAACTGGTTCCGCCAAGAGTTTGACGATACATCCATGAGGACCAAGTATCAAATGTGGTTCCAAAAGTACCACCAATCATATAAATATAATCAACTGACATACTTCCTGTTGTAATTGTAAGTAGCATCATACGAAGTAATGTCGGCAATAGCATTGGAAATTCTATACTCCAAAACGTCTGCCATTTGTTTGCCCCGTCAATCTTAGCTGCTTCCAAGACATCATCCGATATAGAGGTTAATCCTGATAAAAGCATCATCATCGGATAGCCGATGTTTGCCCAAATATGTACCAATACAACACATAAAATTGCTGTTGTACTATTCAGTAAAAAGTTATGTCCCGGATACCCTTCTACCCCAAGTTTACCAAGTATAGTATTTAGCACACCCAAATTCGGATCATACATAAAAGACCATGTAAGAGAAACCATTGTTGATGAAAACACCATTGGTAAAAAGAAGTAAGCACGGAAAAATGAATTTCTTCTTGTGTTCTTTCGAAGTGACAATGTTAATATCAATCCCAACGCTGTTTGTATCACCAAAAGGAACACAACGTAAAGTATCGTATTCATAACACGAGGCATAAATTCTGCCTTTTTAACTGTAAATAAAATATAAAAATTTTCAAAACCTACATATTCTTTTGAAGTTTTCAAAGGACTCCAATCATAAAGTGACAGCGGAAATACCTGTAAGTTTGGATAAATTCTTAAATATACAAACCAAAACAATATCGGAAGTAGAACTAGAACATATTTCCATTTCTTTCTGTATTGTTTTTTGACTGTACGCAGTATTTGTTCTTTTTTCATAGTACCTCCCTAATTACCAGAGGTTACGCTACCATATAGGAGCGTAACCCTGATAAGTCATTGTAAGTCTTATTTGTTTGCAAGGTCATATTCTTCCAACTGACTTTTATATACTTTGTTCAAATCTTTCCATGCGATTCCATCATAAACAGTACTCTTTAAAATGTTAGAAAAGCCTGTTGACCAGTAATCAACGTTATCGAATTTTTCATTCTGTTTCAAAGCATAGTCCTTAACATGTGTCTGAATCTCATCAAAATTCCATGTTGTGCCAGAAATAGTAGATAACTTCATAGTGATTTTATTAAATTCATCTAAGTTTTCTGCTTTTGCCATAAATTCAACAAACAATTTTGCTGCTCCCAATTTGTCAGATGAAGAGTTGATAACAAATGTCTCTCCACCTTCTGCATAAGAGATTCCTGTATTTGCATAAGTTGGAACTGGGAAGTAACCTGCATTGATTCCAGGGAAGTTATACTCCTTTTCACCGAAAAGGTATGTTCCACCATAAACAATGGCTGTCTTTTGCTGTGCAAACAGAGACATCCCTGCTGTTGCATCAGTACCTTCAAATGCTGTGTAATAAATATCGTTTTCTGAGTACTTCTGCATAGTATCAAAGGCTTCTTTTACACCTTCAACCTCTTCAATATTCGTGATAGAACCATTATCTAATCCTGTACGTAATTTATAGTATCCGTCAGCACCAATTGCATTCATAAGGATTGCTCTACCATAAGCTTCTCCCCATGTTTTACCGGCAACCATAACACCGCCATATCCTGCATTTTTGAGTTTATTCACTACTGCAACCATTTCATCCGGAGTGGTAGGAACTTCTACTCCTACTTTCGCAAAAATGTCCTTGTTATAAAGGAAACCGAAGTAATTGTAGTTTGCTAAAAATCCATAATTCACACCATCTAATGAAGATGCTGCCAAAGCATTTGAATTATAGTTTGCTAAATAATCAAAGTCTGTCTGCGGTGCAAGATATCCTTCCTCTGCAAAGCTGGAAAGATATGCAGATGCATGAATATTAAATACATCCGGTGCTGAATTGCTAATTAAATCTGCCTGTAAGTTCGAATAATATGAACTTTCATTGCTATTGATTTCCAGTTCCACATCAATCCAATCATATTCTTTTTCAAACTTGTCAATCAGTGTTTCTAAAATTTCTTCATCTGCTCCACGCCATGTGCTGAATCGGAGGGTAACATCTCCACCAGAAGCATCTGCTGCTTGGCTCCAGTCTAATGCTTGCTCTTTACCTTCTTCATTTGTTCCTTCCTTGCCTTTATTGGAGCCCGCACCGCCACACGCTACAAGCCCAAGCGTTATTGTTGCTACTAATAACAAAGCTGTTATTTTCCTCATTTTCATAATCTATGTCTCCTTTCTATTCTGGTTGTGTCTTTATCTTCCAATCTCGACTAATTTGAGATCAGAAAGACTAATTACTGTTCCTTCACCCATATCCATCATCAAGAAACGTAACCATTTGAATTCGGCTGAAGTAGTTAAGTCTCCTGCATTAATAACATCCTTCAAAGGAATGGTTACCTTCGTCCACGTACCCGCCACAAGACTAATGGTCTGTCCTTTGAAATCAAGATGTTGGTTTGCAGTGCCCCAGTTATCACCAAACACTCCCGTACCCATTCTGAAATAAGTATTTGCATTATCGACTGTTATGGTTTTATCAACATTAGATTTCATCCAGAACTCTAATGCCAAATTTTCTAACTGCAATGATGTTAAATCTTCCACGGTAATTGGATAACTGATGTCAACACGATATTTTGAACCATTTTTAGTTGCTGTCTTATTTACATAATTAATTGTACTGTCTGACACCACTGCCTGTTGTACATTGCTATCCATCTCTCTAGCTGTTAGAATAGTTGTTTTAAATATCTCTTTTTTCTCAAATTCAACCAACTTGAGATCAGAAATACTAATGACTGTTCCTTCGCCCATATTCGTCATCAAAAATCGTAACCATTTGAATTCAGCTGAAGTAGTTAAATTTCCTGCATTACTCGTATCCTCTAAAGGTATTGTGACCTTCGTCCACTCACCCGCCGTAAGACTAATGGTTTTTTCTTTAAAATCAAGATGTTGGCTCGTAATACCCCAGTTATCATTAAATACTCCGGTACCCATTCTAAAATAGTTGTTCGAATTATCTATTTTGATTTCTTTAGTTACTGAAGATTTCATCCAAAACTCTAATGCCAAATCTTCTAACTTCAATGATGTTAAATCTTCCACGGTAATTGGATAACTGATGTCAACACGATATTTTGAACCATTCTGAGTGACCATCTTGTTTACATAGTTAATTGTACCGTCCGTTACTACTGCCTGTTGTACATTGCTATCCATCTCTCTAGCTGTTAGGATGGTTGTTTTGAATATCCCTTTTTTCTCAGCCACAACCAATTTCATGTCAGATATGGCTATCTTTATATCGGCTCCCATGTTTGTCATCAAGAAACGAACCCACTTAAATCCTGTAAAATCATCTTTCAGACTATTCACATTTGCTGTACTGTCCAATGGCAAGCTGACCTTTGTCCACTCATCTTTGGTCAAAGAAATTGTTGTTCCCTTTAATTGCAACGCATAAGTCGTAAAATCTTCGGTAGTGGTTCCACCCATTAACTTGAATATCTTATCATTCAAATTAATTGTGACATTACTATTCGACTTCATCCAGAACTCTAACTTATAGTTTGATAAA
>JAZRPT010000173.1:0-2035 GCA_045649385.1 Faecalimonas sp.
CTTTATTCAATTTTTCTTTTGCCTTGGAGAGGGCCTGCAGCTGCTTTAATGGCGCTGTTAAACTTTTCATATTATTTCTTTCCGTTAAATTTATTCATGGCAGAATCAATACCTTCTGTCACGATAGCAGCCACCGCTGCACCGGCTTCTTTAAAAGCCTCGTCCATCAGTTTCTGATCTTCCTTCGAAAAATGTCCAAGCACATAATCTGCCAGGTCATAATCTTTTGGCTTTTCGCCAACGCCTACTTTAATCCTTTGGAACACATTTGTACCCACATGCTGAATAATATTCTTAATTCCGTTGTGTCCACCTGCACTTCCTTTCTTGCGAATCCGAAGTTGTCCTACATCTAAACTAACATCATCAAAAATAACCAAAAGTTCTGTTTCAACATCCACCTTATAAAAATCCAAAACAGAACGCACGCTTTCACCGCTCAAATTCATATAAGTCTGCGGTTTTACAAGAATCACCTTTTGCCCTGCAATAATACCTTTCCCACAAAAAGCACGGTGCTTGCGCTCCGTAACCGATATATTATATTTTTCCGCAATTGTATCTATTACATCAAACCCTACATTGTGACGCGTCCCCGCGTATTCAGCCGTCGGATTACCAAGCCCTACGATAACAAACATACTTACACCTCTTTTCTTATTGTCTTTTTCATTTTACAAGAATGTACTTCGTTTGTCACGCAAAACCCATGAATAATTTAGCTTTTATCTACATACATTATTAAAAAAGAAATTTTATCCATTTAGGAGGCACTTATGAGTTCTAAGACAAGAATTGTGGTCTTGCACATGAAAGAGATTATTTACACTGCAGTCTTTGCCTTACTCGGCATTTTATTAATTATATTATTAGCATTTATGTTTTTCCCAAAACAAAAAAAATCCGAAAAACACCAGCAACGCTATGTTCCGGGAATCTATACTTCCACTATCACACTAAACAATACAACTTTAGAGGTAGAAGTTTCCCTTGACAGTTCGCATATTAATGCAATACGTTTTACAAATTTAGACGAGTCAGTTGCTACCATGTATCCATTGGCACAACCAACTATTGAATATATCGCAGAACAAATCTATGAAACACAATCCTTGGAGAACATTGCATATAGCGAAGACAGTCCATATACCTCGCAGGTTATATTAAATGCAATTGAGGATGCCATTGAAAAAGGCAAAACTGATTAATGTTCAGTTTACTTTATACGACATTTGTGGTACGATTTTAACAGATAAAAAAATCCAAAGGAGAAACGGAAATGAATAACCAAACAAAAGACGGCATTTATAATGTCAAAGAACTTGGAACCGGAAAAACAATTGTTCTCGGACTTCAGCACATGTTTGCAATGTTCGGTGCAACCGTTTTGGTTCCGCTACTCACAGGCTTGGATGTTTCTACAACCCTGTTATTCGCAGGTTTGGGAACACTCCTGTTCCACTTGTTAACCAAAGGAAAAGTTCCTGCATTCTTAGGTTCCTCTTTCGCATTCTTAGGTGGCTATGGCGCAATTGCTCCCCTATTGAAAGACGGTTCTTCGAACATCGAAATGATACCATACGCATGCTTTGGCGTAGCTTGTGCAGGTTTACTTTATCTGGTTCTGGCAGCCTTAATTAAACTTTTTTCTGCTAAAAAAATCATGAAATTCTTCCCACCAATTGTTACGGGACCGATTATTATTGCGATTGGTTTGACACTGTCTCAATCTGCAATCGCCAACTGTTCTTCAAACTGGGGAGTTGCTCTCGTTGCTATCGTAGTTGTTATCTTATGTAACATTTTTGGTAAAGGCATGATTAAAATTGTTCCTATCTTGATTGGCGTAGTTGCTTCCTACATTGTAGGTATCTGCGCTGGTGAAGTTGATTTTTCAGGCGTGGCAAGTGCTGACTGGATTGGAATTCCAATTCACAGAGAAATGACTGTGCTGGCATTATTCGATAACTTTGATGCTTCTAAATTGATTACTGCAATTATTACCATTATGCCGATTGCACTTGCAACCATTGTA
>JAZRPT010000174.1:0-1975 GCA_045649385.1 Faecalimonas sp.
GGTGTATTCCTTCCTTTGATTACTACTAACTGCTGTATCCTTGGTGTGGCTATCTTGGTTATCCAGAATGATTTCGATTTGCTCACAGGTGTTATCTACGCTTTTGCAACTGCTATTGGTTTTGCATTGGCGATGATCTTGTTTGCTGGTATCCGTGAACAGTTGAGTTTGGTGAATATACCGAAGGGTATGGACGGCATGGCTATTGCGTTGGTAACAGCCGGTTTGTTGGCTATGGCCTTTATGGGATTCTCTGGTGTAGACAAAGGTTTGGCTGCATTGTTTGGTATTTGATTTGTATATAAATTGAATATGAAAAGGTCTGAATCTTATGTTCAGACCTTTTTTTTATGGAATTATCTATTTTAAAATTTTGTTTTACATTAATAATGATTATATTTGCAATGAATAATAATGATGTATAGTATGACTTTGATTGTACTAGCCGCCACAATGGGCAATAAGTACGGAGGTTTGAAGCAGTTGGAGGGGATAGGTCCTAATGGCGAAACTATTTTAGACTTTTCTGTTTTTGATGCGATAAGGGCTGGATTTAATCGGATTGTATTTGTGATAAGCAAGCATTTCGATGAAGAATTCAAGAAATTGGTATCGGGTAAATATGAACATCTGGTTGATGTGAGATATGTTTATCAAGATATTGAATCATTGCCGATAGAAAAGAGAAATCCTAAACGAACTGCCTTGTTTGGTTCCGTGCGTGCAGTGTTGATGGGACAGGATTGGATTGATGGACCTTTTGGTGTAATTAATGCAGTCAATTTTTACCAGAAGGAAAGTTTCCAGTTGTTGCACGACCATTTGATGACATTGAAGGAGGCTGATTATGACAGTGTAAATATTTGCTATCGATTAGCGAATGTGTTGGCTGAAAGCGGAGGTGTAACAAGAGGTATCTGTGAAGTGGATGAGGAAGGATATTTGATATCCGTTACAGACCGTTTGGGCGTAGAAAGAATAGGAGGAATCCCTATGTATCCTAATCAGGTACATCAATGGGAGTCTTTGGATGAAAATAGTTTGGTATCCATGAATATGTGGGGATTTATGCCTAATGTATTTGAGGGAATGCAAACAGCCTTTGATGATTTTTTGGATAAGCATGGCATGGATATGAAAGCGCATTATTCGATACCCGCTTATGTGAACCAGAAAATAGCAGAAGGCAATATGAAAGTGAAAGTTCAAGAAACAAATGCGAAGTGGATGGGACTTGTTTCACATGATGACAAGATACAGGTTCTGTTGCGTATCAATGAAATGATTCGTAAAGGAATTTATCCACGAAGGTTGTTTGAAAACTTTCAATAATAATAGAATAATCGCTTTTGTGAATAAAGATATTTAACGAACAATGGACGTCTACGGACGTTCTATGGATGCAGCATCTGAAACCGTTTCTACGTATGCGAATATATAGGGAAGGGAACTTATGCACAAAGTGTATAGAGCAGATGATGCATAGTAGTTTTGTCGTGTTTTATTTTGTGTTTGTGTTGTGGCAATTCCCCGACGTGAGTCGGGGAATTGTTTTTTATTCCAGTGCACGTTGGCGGCAGAAACAACCGCTGAAGATTTCGTCCACAAATTCCACTTGTTCGCGGAAAATGCCATAAACAGAAGAGCCTGAACCACTCATGGATGCATAAACAGCACCTAGATCATATAACTTATCCTTAATGGCTGCTATCTCCGGGAATTTCTGGAAGACACTGTCTTCAAAATCATTCTTCATGGTGGCACGCCAAGTTTCCACCGGCATACGGATGATTTCTTTCAAGGACTGGGTTGGTTGGGTCGGAATGATATGGGCAAACGCATCTTTGGTAGATACAAAAATATCCGGTTTTACCAATACTAGATAATATCCTTTTAACGAAAGTTGGATAGGTTCGAATATATTACCAATACCAGTGGCGAAGACTGGTTTGTTTTGGATAAAGAAAGCACAATC
>JAZRPT010000175.1:0-1572 GCA_045649385.1 Faecalimonas sp.
GCCGGTTTGTTGATTTTTTATCTGCATCAAGAGAATCTATACAACAATCCAAAAGTGCAGACTCTAAACGAAGTGGGATTACAGACATTTGCAGACCAGACGGATAATGAAGTGTTTCAGAATATTCCGTTATATGCTGCAGAAGGGGTTAAGATGACGGATCCCAAGGACAGAGGTGACAATGTCTATATGGTAACAGTAAATGGAACCAATAAGGCACAGTATGAAGCTTACCTGCAAACATTAAAGGATGCGGGATTCACTTTCTTTTCCGATAATGGAGAGAAAGGAATTGAAGAATCTGTTTTCACAACTTCTTTTACCAAAAAGGATTTAACTGTAACAGTTACTTATGTTGTAAATGATGAGACAGTATATCTGACTTCGTCAAATAAGATGAATTTGTCTGAACATCTCAAGTATCAGGATGCATATCAGGCAAATAATATTGATGGAATGAAGAATACGCTACATATGTTAGAACTCTATGATTACGGTAACAGTTTTGTTTTTCAACTCAAAAATGGACACTTTATTGTAAGTGATGGTGGTTCAAGTAATGATATTCAATATCTAATTGATTATTTGGAAAGTTTAACTCCAAATGGTGAAAAGCCAATTATTGAAGCATGGTTTATCTCACATGCACATAGTGACCATAATGGGGCGCTTGCAAGCCTTACATCAGATACAGATTTATTACAACGTATCTATATAGATGGTATTTACCTCAGTATGCCTAATAATGAAGCACTTGCGGCAGTGAATTCAACAAACATGATGAAAAATATGATGATGATACAGACATTGCCAAGCTTTGCTAAGGCTTCTGATGGAAGTAATACAAAACTCTATCGTCCACAGACCGGACAGAAATATTATTTCTGTGATGTGGTGATTGATATTATGCACACACAAGAGCAATTGCCAACAGAGGACTATGCCAACATGGACCTCAATGATTCATCGATGTGGACGATGTTCCATATTGATGAGCAGAAATTCATGCTTAGTGGTGATGCAGATAAAGGTTCTATGAGCATTGTGATGAGGACATATCCAAAAGAATATTTTGAAATGGATATTTACGCATCTTTCCATCACAACCTGAATAATTGGCTCCCATTTTTGGAACTTTGTACTGTTAAAACAACACTGTTTACAACAAGCGGAACAGAACCGCAGAACAAAGCGGCAGGAGAGATTAATGGCGCGGGTGCTAATGCATGGTTGATGAAAAATTCATTGGATTATTATTCATGGGAAGACGGAGGTAAGGTTTTGACATTCCCATACAAGGTGGGAACTGCAAAGTCTCTTCCAATGCAACAATGGATCTATCATGCAAGTAGAGAACGGACATTTTCACAAACGAAATAGTAAGGAGGAATTATAACATGAAAAGAATAATTAGTATTTTATTGGTAACAGCAATGACGATGAGCATGCTCATAGGCTGTGGAAGCAAAGAGACAAGTAAAAGTGATAACAAATTAACAGTTGGTATTCCTTTGTACGGAAGTGTTTCCAACTTTGATGAGAGTGGATTGACAAAATATGTGGAAGAACAGC
>JAZRPT010000176.1:0-6158 GCA_045649385.1 Faecalimonas sp.
TTATGTTCTTAACGTGATGGTACCCCACGATGTTCATGTTCTGCCGATGATTCCCGGTGGTATGGGTTATCGCGATGTTGTGCTTGAGCGTATTGCCGGCGACGGTAAGGGCCGTAAAGCCTCTGAGCTTGGCAAAGAGATTCCCTCCGCTCTATAATTTTACATACAACCTGCAACAAACGCTATGGAAGGTGCCGGCTTTAGGTCTCTGATTATCTTCTTGCTGCTTGCTATTTTTGCGTTTGTTGCAGGGTCTTTTGCTTCTGAAAATGTTGCGGGAGCTCTTTTCCCCGCAGTGTTAGTTGTGGGAATTTTCTTTCTGATTTATTTAGGAAAGAATTGTTGGATTTTGTTGTTTATTGCACCTGTTGTGCTACCTGTATTGCCGTTGCCATCATTGCAGGGCTATCCTCTGGCTGATGTTATTTGTGCCATAGTGTTGTGTTACATGATAGTTTTGCATGTAACGGGGTATGTTCATATCAAATGGCATGGCTTATTAGCGATGGATGTCGCATCGCTAATATTGTGTATATACATGGCTGCATCATGGGTTAGAAATCCTGTTACCGTAGGTGCATTTACTTCCATAACTGATTATGGCGATGTTCAGATTGGCGGTAAGGAGTATTTGTTTTTCATTGGGGCGGTTTTTAGCTATGTCGCCGTGAGTGTTGTGCAGGTAAAACTGGAGGCACTGTTGAAAGTTTTAAAATGGGCGTTTTGGCTTAGCTTATTAGTTTGTTCCTATGTCACATTAAAAGGGTTGTTGGAGGGAACTGTAGTTATTGGAGACAAAGTAGTAAATTCTCGTTTTGGTGTTTTTGTGCCCATTGCAAATCGGTTGTACTGCTTTTTATTGTCAAAATACTCATTAGTGAGCATATGCTTGATGCCATGGAAACTGATTCTTTTTTTTATCTCTCTGGCGGCATTATTGCTTGGAGGATATCGTACTTATTTAGTTGATGCTGTTTTTTATGTATATACTGTTTCTATATTTCACAAACAACTAGTTTGTCTGATTATGTTAACTCTTCTTTCATGGGGAGGACTGGTTTATCTGTCTCAGCAAGATGGAGTTTTCGACGACATCCCCTACGGTATAAAACGAACCCTGACAGTTATTCCTGGGGTTGAATTTGAAGATAAATCTTTGATTTCTGATGTGAACTCCTCGTCTGATTGGCGTCTCGAAATGTGGGAGTGGGCTTTGGACCCATCTAAAGGATATATTAATGATTATGTATGGGGAGATGGCTATGGCCTTTCATATCATACCATGCAGTGGCAATCTGTACTGGTTGGATTGAATTTAAGAAATATTGGCGATAATGAACTATTCGCAGAAAAAGGGGTATGGCATAATGCTGCGATTTCGGTTCTTCAGCATCTCGGTTTTGTAGGCATTGCGTTAGTGTTTATTTGGTATATCGTTGCAATTCGGCTTATGTATCAAGTCTGCAAGGCATTGCAATATAGAGAAAACAAAGAATATGTATATGTGATTTTCTGTCCCATTGCAATAGGTTTTTTTACATTTTGGTTTTTGCCTGGCGAAATGTGGAAAGTATTTGGTGCTTATTCTCAAATAGCCATGGCTAAGCTACTGTATCTGGATTTGCATAATCGGGGCGACATTATGCCGCTGTTTTTTGGGAAAAAATATATACCTTATATGATTCGCTTTTCTTCGAATGTTAAAAATTAATTATGCCCTAAGAAATTTCGCGTGCGGAGTGTTGTTTCGAAAGGAGAAAATGTTATTTAACAAGATTCTTTGTTAATTTAATGCTATTGTACAAATTGTATGAAATCATTAGTTTCTGTCATTATTCCTGTATATAATTGTGCAGATTATTTATTACGTTGTCTTGAAAGTGTTTGTAATCAATCGTATTCATATTTGGAGATTATTTGTGTCAATGACGGTTCAACTGATGAATCTGGCATTATTTTGAATAATTTTTCAATGACTGATTCGAGGTTAAAAATTATTCACCAAAATAATGTTGGTGCCGCAGTTGCACGTAATGTAGCATTAGCACTTGCAACAGGTGAATATATAATTATGATTGATGCTGATGATTATGTTGAACCGCGTATGATTGAAAAAATGATATCGGCTGTAGAAAGTACATCAGCAGATATAGTTTTGTGCGGTTTGAAGTATATTGACAAGAAAGGGAAAATTCTTGAATCGAGGCCTGATATGCCCTCTGGCTTGAGTGGCTCTGTTGCATCAGATTTTTTTGAGCATTTTAATCCTGGTCCCGTAGCAAAATTATATAAAACAGAAATTATCAAAAAATACTTTATATCTTTTCCTTCAGGTATTGTTATGGGAGAAGATGCTGTATTCAATGCTATTTATTGGCATTATGTAAAAAACGTGTATGTACTCAAAGAGGCTTTGTATATTTATGATGGGCGCAATACGTTCTCTGCCACGTTTGGGTTTGTTTCAGGAAAACTTCCTTTTTCTGTCTATGCTCAGACCGTGTCTTTGCCATGTGCCATCTATGATGAATTGAATAAGAGAAGAGATGGTATTAAAACTTTATCTGAATGGATTCCAAGTTTGCTGAAAATGCAATTAATAGAACATGGATGGGTAATGGATGTCGCTTTTTCTGATGCATTAGTAAAAGAAAAATTAAATAAAATATCAAAGAATTGTTACAAACAATTAGCTCAATATTTAACATTGTATTGTCGAATACGAGTATCTGTACTTTACCGAGTTTCATGGTTGAAGGGGCGCATTATGCGAATGGCTGGAAAAGTTAAGAGATTCGTAATAGGACTGCTTTTTTACAACAAATAGTATATATTCTTTTCTTTGTATATGATTGGGCGTGGCACCAAAGAAGAGTTTGTTCAGGGGTTGGTTTCGATTATTATTCCTGTATATAAGGTTGAGAGGTTTATCACGGCGTGTATTCAATCTGTGATTAACCAAAGTTATAAAAATATTGAAGTAATTCTAGTTGACGATGATGGCGGCGATAGTAGTATAGCGATAGCTGAAGAATTGCTTTTGAATTCTGATGTTCAATGGATAATAATTAGAAATAAGAATAATCGCGGTTTATCATATTCGCGAAATATTGGAGTAGAAAGTTCTCATGGACAATATTTGTACTTCCTTGATAGCGATGATTATATAGATGTTGATTGCATAACAAGTTTGCATGAGGAGATTATAAGGTCACGTTCAGATATGGTGTTTGGAAGTTTTGCTTATGATGTTGATAGTGACATTCTACCTACTCCGTGGAGAGGTGTAGGGCATGAGGCGTGCACCTCCTCTCCTTTACTTTTATATATTCGTCAAAAAGCTTTTGTCATGGCGTGCAATAGATTGATAGACCGGAAATTTTATAATAATTGTCGGGTCTGTTTTAAAGAAGGCATTGTTCATGAAGATGAACCTTGGTCTTTCTCGTTGATTATACGTGCAAAAAGAATTTCATTCGTAAAACGAATTACGTATTATTATCGCAAACATCAAGGTTCTATTACTGCACAAAATTTAGATGAATTCCGTTTGCTTTGTCAATTTTATCATTTGAGGAATTGTACCGAGGAGTCCTTTAAAGTCCAAATATGGAAATATAAAGAATTTAAAATTTGGTATGCTCGATTGATATTTTCGTTTTGCGCTAAAGTAATAAATAGTCAATTAATCAGCAAAGATAAAATTGATTTAGTAGATAGAGTATATAGCGAATTGCGCATACCTAAGCAAGAGATGAATGAAATATTTTTATATTCAATAGCAAAAAGGATGTCATTATTTTTGCCTAATTATAAATGGTTAGTATTGCTGGTAAAACTAAAAAAAATCAAAACAAAGCTTATAAGCTTTGTTTCGGTGTTGCGGATGAATATTAACCTCAGAAATCGAGATCGGAAGAAAAAGGATTGCCTAAGTTTGTAAAAAGGGTCTGTTTCAGATTTGCTGGTAATATGACATCGGCATTTTGGTCTGTTTTTGCAGCCTGAGATAGTAAATCTGTCGCAATTTTAAAAATAAGTACTCCACATCAAAAATACCGCAAGACTTAGATTGAATTCTTTTTATCATGGCATTAGCTGAGTTTATTTTGTAGCGTATGCCATTAATTATCTCATTAAATTTTGAACTTATACCTTTGGCAAAATGAATGTAAGCACTCAACCAAAAGCCTTGTAGAGGGGTGTGCGATAATGAGAACCTATGTTCACATTACCGCATAACACCATTGCTTATCTCTATAAGGAAGTCATCGACATGCGCTTGGGCATGTTCCGGTTGCAGGGAGTCATCGCCCAGCAATTGAGTCAGCCCATGGCAAAGGGATGCTTCTTTCTATTTATCAACAAGCCTCACACTCTGCTCAAAGCTGTCTGGTTTGATGGTACTGGTCTATGCCTGTTCTGCAAACGACTTGAACAAGGTCAGTTCAGCTGGCCTCAGCCTGCTACAGTCAGCGATGAAAAATGGGTGCAAATCCAGCCTTCTGCCCTTTCTTTGCTGCTGGATGGAATAGAGCTGAAAAACTGCATGAAAAAAGCATGGTATGAAGCATAAAATGCTTGAAAAATCAATCATTTTAGTGTATAATCGCGCGCGTGAGCGCCTCTGAAATCCAGCAACTTGAATTGCCCTTTTCCTCTGCGGATAAGGTGCAGATGCTGGAAGATTCCAACCGGCATCTGGAAATAGCGATTGAGGCATTGAGGGAAGAAAATGCCATGCTTCGCCGGATGCTTTTCGGCAAGAAGAGCGAGAAACTCGTCCATGAAAACATCGGGATTGAGGAGGTGGATGAGGTTTCTGTTCCAGCGCCGGAAAAAGCAGCTGAGGAAAAGGCTGGAAAACAGCCCCGCCCCGGGAAGAAGAAACGTCGCCTTTTTGCCACTATCACCAAAGAGATAGAGCAACTGGTCATCCCGGAAGAAGTTCAGGAGAATCCATTGGCCTATATCCGTCTGCCGGAAAGCTGCGACCGGATTTCGCGACGCTTGGAGTATGTGCCGGGGCATTTCGAACTGCACATTTTCCGTATGCCCGCTTTTATCAAAAAGGGGCAGCGAGGCAAATCCGGACAGGATGCCCCCATACACGCAGCTACGCCGCAGAGTATTCTGCCCGGCTCCAACATGGGTGCAAGCATCATTGCGCTGGCTTTACACAACAAATACAGCCTCCATCTGCCGCTCTACCGTCAGATAAAAGAGTTTGAGCGCATCGGGCTGGAGGGCTTGAGTGAGGGAGTTCTCTGCAACTGGGTGCGAGCTGCAGCCGATGCCCTGGAGCCCCTCTGGAAAGCACAGCATGAGTTCATGTTGGATTCAGCAGCCCTGCACATTGACGAAACGCCCATACGTTGTCTGAAATCAGACAAGACCAACGGCTACATGTGGGCCATGAGTAGCGCTGATACTGGCTCCACGCTCTATTACTGGCAGAACAGCCGCAGTGCAGATGCTCTCGACTACCTGTTGCGCCACGGACAGCAAACGGATGGACGAGTCTATGAAGGCGCCATTCTGAGCGATGGTTATGGAGGATATGAGAGCTGGATGAAGAATCTGCCGGATGAACAGAGACCGCAGTGGCAGGTCTGCTGGGCACATGTGCGGCGTAAGTTTGTGGAGGCAGCAGGCAACAGTAATGATCCATGCTGGAGCATGAAGATGGTAGAGCTCATCAGGCCGTTATATACAATCGAGCGGACATTGAGAGAAAGCCAGGCGCCACCGGAGCAAAAGCTGCATGAACGGATGGAAAAATCCCGCCCCATCGTGGAAGCCTTCTTCAAAGAACTCACTAAGCGCTGCCTCGACACACAAAATCCTCCACGCAATAAGCTGAAGGATGCGATAGACTATGCGCTGAAAAGGCGCAGCCAACTCAGCAGCTGGCTGGAGAATCCCTGCATACCCATTGATAATAACCAGGTGGAGCGAGCCATTCGACCGGTAACAGTCGGACGCAAGAACAGCCTGTTCATCGGCTCACCGGATGCAGGTCAGAGAGCCGCCATCATCTATACGATGGCAGAGGAATGCAAACGCACCGGAACAGACTTCCAACGCTGGCTGGCAGAAGTGCTGCGCCGTCTGCCGACCCACAGGGCAAGCGATGGGTATCTGTCCCTGATGCCCGG
>JAZRPT010000177.1:0-4869 GCA_045649385.1 Faecalimonas sp.
AGATGTTTCATATTCATCTTTCGCGCATTTCATAATTTCATCAACAACATGACCCGATTCAGAAAAAGAACATTCAAGTAATAATTTACGATTCATGTTAAGGTACTTTTGTAAAAATCGAACGAGATTTACTTCATCAACAGATTCATCATCGGAATAGTATTTATGTAAAATATCATCCAACTCAGGCGTAACAATAGAACCGGAATCATAAATTATATATTCAATAGTATCAAGTTCCAATGTATCCAAGTCTATATCCAGATTTTTCTTCTTAATAAATTCTTTTATGACATCAAGTTCTGCAAAGCCCCTTGTTGGGAAACAAAGAGTAACGGCCTTACATAAAGCTGAAACTAAATTCACATTCAAGTTGTTTTCTCTTGCTATATTTTCAGCAGTGAACAAAACAATATGCTGAATTCCACTTTCACTGGCACAGGATCCATATTCCGCTTTACCCTTTAAGTAGTGCATTAAGTACGATAAATTATCCGAAAGCCTTTGCCAGTACTGATCAATATCCTTTACATTCATTTTTATCACTGACATGAAATTCTCCTTTGAATTATTCTTTTACCAGCAGAGTCACGCATTCACAATGACTCGTATGCGGGAACATATCCACCGGCCATGCACCCTTAGCCTTGTATCCGTTCTGTTCCAGCCATTTCACATCGCGTGCAAGGGTTTCCGGATTACATGATACATAAACCACTTTTTCAGGTCCCATTTTAACCACAGAGCTTAAAAACGCCTTATCACTGCCACTTCTCGGCGGGTCCATCAGAACCACATCCGGAAGTTTAACAGAACGGTCAGATTTCGCACGTGCTGCCATATCCACCATAAACTTGCCTGCATCATCACATACAAAACGTATATTATTTACTTTATTGCCTTTCGCATTGCCTATGGCATCTCTTACTGCATCGCGATTCAATTCAACACCGATAACAGCATCAACATGATCACTGGCTATCATCCCTATAGTTCCGATTCCGCAATATGCATCTATTACATATTCACGGCCTGTAAATCCTGCTGCTTCTATTGCCTTATTATACAGAACTTCAGTCTGCACAGGATTGATCTGATAAAAGGATTTTGCTGATATACGGAATTTCTTGCCGCATAAAATATCTTCGATATACCCTTTTCCATACATAGTTTTTTCGCGTTCTCCGAGAACCATGCTGGTACGTTTATCATTGATATTATGAATAATTGTCGTAATTTCAGGATGCGCCTTAATCAGCGCCTTTACGAAATTATTTCTTGATGGAAACACATGTGTACCTGTAACAATTACGACCATTACCTGTCCGGTAGCGAAACCTCTCTTAACAAGAATATGACGGAGCAGACCATAACCTGTATCTTCGTTATATGCCTTGAACTTGAAAGACTTGGCCAGTTTGCGGATAGTTCCGATGATTTCATCAGCAAGCTGATCTTCAATCATGCAGCTTTCCACAGGTACTACACGGTGTGAGCCTTCCTGGTAAACACCTGTTATTATATTTCCTTTCTTATCCTGAGATACTACTGCATGAACTTTGTTACGGTAAAAATACGGATTTTCCATACCTGCAATAGGATGCACTTCACAGAATCCACCCATGAGTTTTTTTACCATATTCTCTTTTTTCTTCAACTGTTCTTCGTACGGTACACCCTGATACTGGCACCCGCCGCATCGTTTATGTACCGGACATATATTCATATTTAACATGGTTACTCCTTTTAAGCTTTTACCAGCAGAGTTACAACTCCTCCCGATTTGGTATCTACTATATTATACCACTAACCCCACAAATAAAAAGAGGTGCTATTTGAAATGCACCTCTTTTATACTAATATAAAGATTTAACAGTTGGATATATTCTTTTGAATTCCTGATAACGCTGTTCGTACTTTTCAACTAATTCAGGATCCGGTTCGATTGTATCAACAACTTTTACGATCTTTTCTGCGATAGTTTCAACGTCTGGATATTCTCCGCATCCAACCGCTGCAAGCATAGCCCCACCAAGTGCAGGACCTTCTTCACTTTCAATCACATCTACCTTCATATTCATAACATTTGCAACGATTTTCTTCCAAAGTGGGCTCTTTGCACCGCCTCCGCAAATCTTAGTGCGCTCAATGTTAACGCCTAACTTTCTTGCGACTTCTAAAGAATCTCTAAGACCAAATGTTACGCCTTCAAGCACCGCCTGAGTCATATCTGCACGTGTTGTATCCATAGACATACCCATGAATACAGCTCTCGCATCCGGATTGTTATGTGGTGATCTTTCTCCCATTAGATATGGAAGGAAGAACACATTGTTTTCACCAAGCTTTTCAATCTGTGCCTGTTCCGCCGCGAAATCAGTTGTCTGAAGGATATCTTCACTCCACCATTTGTTACATGATGCAGCACTTAGCATACATCCCATCAGGTGATAGTTACCATCTGAATGTGCAAATGAATGTAAACCATTATATTCATCTACGCCAAACTTTTTACTGGAAATGAAAATTGTTCCAGATGTTCCCAGAGAAATATTACATCTTCCATCACCAACTGTTCCAGTTCCAACTGCAGCCGCTGCATTATCACCAGCACCTGCAATAACCTTTACACTTTCAGGAAGTCCGAGTTCTTCGGCAACTTCTTTCTTAAGTGTCCCAACAACTTCATAGCTTTCATAAAGTTTTGGAAGCATCTCTTCCGTAATGCCACAGATATCAAGCATTTCTTTGGACCAGCATCTATGTTCAACGTCCATTAGAAGCATACCCGATGCATCCGAAACATCTGTGCAGAAAGAACCTGAAAGCATGTATGCAAGATAATCCTTTGGTAACATGATTTTCTTGATTTTCGCATAAAGTTCTGGCTCGTTTTCCTTCATCCAAAGAATCTTTGGTGCTGTAAACCCTGCAAATGCAATATTTGCAGTATACTGAGATAATTTATCTTTTCCGATAACTGTATTTAAGTATTCCGTTTCTTTTCCTGAACGTCCATCATTCCAAAGAATTGCAGGTCTTAATACATTATCATTTTCGTCTAATGCAACAAGTCCATGCATCTGACCACCAAAGCTGATACCAGCAACTTCTTCTTTGTTGCAATCTGCGGTCAGTTCTTTGATACCTTCCATTGACTGGCTAAACCAGTCTTCAGGTTTCTGTTCTGACCAGCCTGGATGTGGGAAATATAACGGATATTCCCTTGATACAATTTTTTGGATATTTCCTTCGCTATCCATCAACAGCAGTTTTACCGCTGATGTGCCTAAGTCTACACCTATATAAAGCATATCTATTTCACCTTAATTACTGCTTTTACTAAATCAGTTTTGTTATTTACTGCTTCCTGGAATGCATCCTGAATATGTTCAAGATCATATTCATGAGTTACGATTCCGCTCACATCGATTGCACCGCTTGCTACTGCAGCGATTGCCTTAGGATAAATGTTTCTGTAACGGAATACAGACTTGATTTCTGCTTCCTTATCCATAATCTGAGCAAAGTTGAAGTTAATTTCTTCTACTGCTGCGATACCTACTAATGTGATTGTACCACCCTTTGAAACAAGATGCGGTGTCTGAGCAATTGTGAATGGTGAACCTGCAGTTTCGAATACCTTCTTAGCGCCTTTGCCCCCTGTCATCTTAGCAATTTCAGCAAGAACATCAACTTCGCCACCGTTTAAAACTGTTGTAGCGCCAAGTTCCTTTGCCTTTTCAAGACGAGCATCTACAAGGTCAGAAACGATGATTGTTCCTGCACCACGAGCCTTACAAGCTAATAATGTTACGAGACCGATACATCCTGCACCTAAAATTACAACTGTATCTCCTGGCTGTACATCAGCCTGGCTTGCAGCATGGAATCCTACTGCTAAAGGTTCGATAAGAGCGCCTTCCTTTGTTGAAACGTTTTCAGGAAGCTTGAAGCACATATTTTCTGGGAATGCGATGAATTCTTCGTAGCAACCTTGTACTGGTGGTGTTGCAAGAAATACAACATCTGGACATAAGTTATAGTGTCCTTCTTTACAATGTTCGCACTGACCACATGTAATTCCCGGTTCTAATGCAACTCTATCTCCAACCTTAAGTGTTTCAACTCCTGGGCCAACTTCTACTACTGTACCTGCACATTCATGTCCAAGCATAAAATCTTCTGCTAAATCCACTTTGTATGGACCACATACTCCGTGATGGTAATAATGAACATCAGATCCGCAAATACCTACATATTCTAACTGTACTAATACCTGCTTTTCTCCTACTTCCGGTACTGGTACTTCTTTAATTACCATATTATCTAATCCGCTCATGTATGCGGCTTTCTGCATTTTCATATTCTTATTACCTACCTTTCAAATTGTTTTTATTTTCATAATACAAATGCCTGACAGCAAAAGCCGTCAGGCATTCATGTATACATTTACCAGCATGGCTTTTATTTATAAAGTCTAACTTTTTTAAACTTTAATTTTTTGACTATTTAACGTCACTTTCTGAAAGTTCACCGTTTTCGATGTATACCTGGATATACTCGTCAACGTTTTCTGCATTGATTTCAGGTGCATCTACATAGTCTGCTACTTCTGTAACATCCATTTCACCCTTTAATACCTTGTCAGCATATTCCATGTTCTTTACAGCAAGGTCAGCTGCTGACTGTAATGCTGTGCAAGTCAGGAGACCTTCCTTGATTAAGAGACATCCCTGAGCTGTACCGTCAACAGCGTAAGCAAGGAATGTTGTTGTGCCGTCTTCTTTTACATAGTTTGAGTCGCCACGGATTGCTTCGATAGCGCCTGCTGCCATGTTATCGTTCATTGAGATGATAGCGTCGATG
>JAZRPT010000178.1:0-7886 GCA_045649385.1 Faecalimonas sp.
CTAAAAGACCTATTCTCTTTTAGTAAGCAATCCCTCGAAAGGGGGAGATACTCTGTGAAAGCCTCCGTTCGGTTGAAAAATACTCCAGCCTCCCTTTTTTCGGAGAAAGAAGGGAGGCTGCCACGCTGAAGCTTCAGCGGAAGCGGGCAAACCACCGTGGCGCAATACATGCGGTAAACGAAAAACTCTGCAATGCTTATGCCTACCTCTCATTTCTACTACGTTTACATTCTGCGTGATGTCGCTACAGGCAAACACCATTACACAGGCGTGACGCATGATTTGCAAGAACGCTTGGCTATGCACAATGCAGGGCATGTACCGCACACCTCCAAATTTGCACCATGGTATATTGAAACCGCCATCGCTTTCCGTGACAAAGAAAAAGCCTTTGCATATGAGCGATATCTCAAAACTGGTGCAGGCAGAGCATATGCCATAAAGCATTTTTGATTTTCAATACTGACGCCTGCGTAGGCATTGCAGGAGGCTTCGCTAAAGCTACGACCTCCCTAGCGTTTGCAAGCTCCGCCACCGCCCTGCCGGGCGCAAAACGCCCCAAAAAGCCTACTATGCCTACCCGTCACGGCGTATCGTAGAGAAGCCGGAAGCCCTTTTTGCTAAGCTCAAACGCCTTTTAGGGTCACTAAAGATGCCTCGAATCTACAATCTATTGATTCTGTAAGCTTCCGTCTTCGCCCTGCGTGCTACGCCGTGACTAGTAGGCGATTTTGAGTGAATGGTGACTCTGTGGCAAGGAAAGATGATTCGAACTGCCAATCTACACAGAATCAGGTGTTTAAGGCGCATTTTTCACCGGGTGACAACCTAAAATGAAACATCGCTTGCAAGGGGATAAAAAGACTCTTGCAAGCGATGGACGGGAGACGTGGCTCATTCTTGTCCAGCCTTGGGGATTCCTAGCCGGGGCGGGTAAAAATGGTGAGAGACATTACATCCTCCATTTGGTAGAACAGAAGCTAAAATTATTTGTTGAGACTCTCTGTGTCTGGTGAAGCAATGCTACAGTTGATTTTTTGCAGTAGAGCTTCGGCATCGTCACGTCCCTGAGCCGCTGATTTGTGGGCCCACTTATATGCTTCCGTTAGATTTTGTTCCGTTCCTTCTCCATTGTAATATGCGAGAGCCAACCACATTTGAGCATAAGCGTCACCTCCATTTGCGGCTTTTGTAAACCACATAAAAGCGGTCTCAAAATTTTGTTCCACTCCTATACCCAATGTATAACAAATCCCCATATGACGTTGTGAAACGGCCAAACCTTGTTCCGCGGCTAATGTGAGCCATTTAATTGCTTCTTCACCATCAACATCTCGCCCTATACCGTATAGCGCCAATCTTCCTAGTTCGTTTTGAGCTTGCGGAAGCCCCTGATTAGCTGCTAGTGTTATCCAGGAAAGGCCTTCATTGATAATATCTTCGTTACGTATCGGCTCATTGACTTGCGTATTCAACAAATATCCTCCATATTCGTACATAAACTCTGGTATTTGCAAATTGGCGCCATATTTAAACCACTCTTCGTACTTCTCTTTACTTTTAGGGAAATAAGGCGTATCTCCATTATGAGCGGCCAGAAGACAGGAAATAGATTTCCTATATCCTCTTCGTGCTGAAATTTCAATTAACCTCAGAAATTCAGGGGGATTACAGGGCGTGCCAATTCCTTGCAGATGACACATAGCAAGAGCATGTATGGCCGGAGTATAATTTAAATCGGCAGCTTGTTTGTATAAACGATATGCTTTATCATAATCCTGTTGACAATCTGCGCCTGTCCTGTATTGTTCTGCTTGTTGATAATAACCTTCAGCAAGCAGCGTATCCCCTTGCTTGTTCAGTATTTGATGGGGGTTGTTCACTGATGTTCTCTTATTAGTAGCATCTGCACATACAATGTTTAGCATGCACAAGGTAAGAAATAAAAACAATTGAGGCTTCATACGCAAGTCATTATACAGCAAAATTGGCTCATGTCAATTCGCCTGTCTCCGATGAGCAGAAAAAGTATCAGGCTCCGCCTATGGTCCCCGATTTGAAGCCCTTCACCTCCCCCCTGAACACGAGGGTTTCCGGCGGTAATTCGAGAACAGGAATCCATTTATCTTGCAGAGTTAGAACCTTTTGTTTATAAAACGCTTACTACCTGCCATGCATTCCTGCAAGGTGGCTTTGTAGAACAGCGAGTGATAGCTCAGTTTTGGATTTCTCTGCCACTGTAATCGGATGTGCTGTTCAGCCTGCTCAAGTGTCCCCCTATCCGGGGTAGTCTGAGCACTGCAGCTATTCAGCCCCACCGCCGCAAGGCACAGGGCTGTGGTGGCAAGGATTTTGTGGATGGTGGGCATGGACATCTTATGGATGTATTTTAATGCAAATTTCAGTGTTTTTTCCGGCACACGAACCAGAGCAGAATGAGGGCAAGCAGACAGGGAACCAAGGTATATGTCCAAGTTATCCAGTTATGCTCCGAGTAGGGGAGAAGCAAAAACGCACTAGCCACCAATGCACTGAGCAAGACGCCCAAAAGTATGGAAACGTAGGTTGCCCGCAGGCATCCTTGTTTCTGTACCATCCACACAGCCGGCAGCAGGCACAGAGTTATGCCACCCAGCAAAGCAAGTAATTCCTGCGGCTCCCATATTGCAGTGCGAATCCTGCTCTTTTGTTGATACTCCTGCTCTCCGCGAATTAGCCCGCAGCCTTCACCCGTGAGGTCCAACGCATTGCCATGTTGGCGGCCAACGATATGGCGCACCCCGCGCCACGGAGATGGAATCCACCTATATTGAAAAACGATTCGGTCGACTGCCAGATTTGAGGTATCATTTGTGCGGAGGATAATATCGTGAGGAGTGCGGGATACCACGCTATTCTCCCACACAGTCGGAAGCGTCAAGGCCTCAGTGTTGATGAGTTCTTCCCCGAAGTCTTCCCAAAAGCTTTCGCGGGCTCGGAGCGAGTAGCCTCCGGCTTTCACTTGTGGCGCAAGAATCCAAGATTCGCGAATACCATGCAGTTCATTGTAATTCTACTGAATGCGCCTCTTAGGCTTTTCTCGATGAATAAAACAACGGTGCAACGCTATGGCATTTTCCTTGCTCAGCCCGAATGTTTCATCCACCACCGGTCCCCCTTCTGCCACCAGTTCGGTGACACGCATCTTGACCAACTTGCCCTCCAGCGCAGGGTTCACCAGCTCCGGAGTTGCTTCGTATACGGGCTCGCTGCTCAGGGATTGAGCAACATCCGAATACATAGTACCGGCAATGAAAATGCCAGCCAACGCTGCAAGGGCAAGAACCCATGCCGCTGCTTGTTTCAAAAAGCTAAGACAACCATTCGGCTGTACTGTTTTATCTTTGACTGTCTGTTCTGCTGACATAGCCTTTGCTCTCTTTTACTTGAGTATCATCTCGGCACCGAATCCGCAACAAAAAATTGCGAAAAGTGCAGATTTTCTAATAAATAGACGCTCTCGGCGGGCATTTTGTTGCGAGTTTCCTGCATTTTTGCTGCCGATGGCGTGAAAAACGGGCTGCAAGGGGAGGATTTGCTCGAAGTGGAGCCCTTGGTCTGCCGGGTGCGGGTCATGGTCTTGCGGGTGGTGTTTTGTTTTTCCTATATCAGCGAAATCAACTATACATGATTATTTTGCGAAATATCAACAATCTCCCAGCCCTGCGAACAAATTTGTTCTTTAATGTGCTTACTGACAGAGTTCTTATGAACAGCATAGCATAATAATCCAATAGGCCTGGAAAAACCAACGTACGCCATTTTCATAGCCTCAATAGCATATTGGCTTTGTTTTTTTGCTTTAACTCCATCTTGAGGAAATAAAGTAGGAAATAAGTAGTCAGAATCGTTATGTCCTTGGTATGCAGTTTCTACATACATTGTTGCTGCATAGGTCCTCCCTTTTGACGCATGTACTGAGGCAAACGTTAAAGGCACATCACATACTGTATATGTAGGAGTTATAAAAGATTTTATGGAAGCGATTTCATTTATTAAAGTATCTATGCTTTCTTGATTGTCAAATACGTCATATGATTTTAACACTTCAACCAACCTCTTCATATATCTACGAAATTTTGTCATATCACCCTTGTTTATGGCATCACAAATATAAAATAGAGCAAGCTGCCATTTATCTTTATCTCTCTCTTTAATATAACTAATAAAATCTTTCTGATTTTTAATATGCTCTTGTTCTCTGGAATTCATGGATGAATGCCTATATAATAATTGAGATATCCAATTAATGATGTCTTTCGTATTTCTCAGGTTAACTGAAGGACTATTTTTTTCTGTAATGACCCGGCCCGGGAAAAGTGTTTCCAAGCGAATCAAATTTCTATCGTTTTCATTGCTGAATGGTTTTACATTCCATCCAACTATATAGAATCCCATATTTGCATATCTCTTCATATGTAGGTTATATTTGACGATGAGATTGGCAAACGCTTCCTCTAAACTCGAGTTTGAGTTTATATCATAGATTATCAGATGTGGTGGTATCTCGTTATCAAATTGACTGGAACGGCAGATTAAGTCCTTTCGAACTGTTGTTAACAAATTTATTATTCTTGAAATATTTTCGGAAACTCGATGAGAAATTGAAAGGGATAGTGGATTATGCGGTTCCCACGAATGGTCGAAGTATATCGATTGATTGGGGTCTCCTATAAATTGAATAATAGAGTTATCTGTTTCAGAAAATATTTTTTTAAGCAATTGAATAAGTTGAATCGTCAAATCCTGCGCTTCATCAACAAACACATATTTGAACCTATTACGCAGAGTTTTAGCAACGTCGGGTATATTATCAATAGCCCAAATAGAAAGGTTTATGGAATCATTAAAGGAAAAAACGCCTTTTCTACTTACTGCGGTTTTAGCTTGACAGAAAATTTTATACGAATCAGACGCATGTTTCGCCTTTAGAAAAATTTCACCGTTTGATTTACAAATATTGTAACTATTATAATCGATATACAACTTTGATATATTAATGTGATGCCTTGCTAAGTACGCTGTAAATTTATACCCCCCTCTTATTCTGGTTATTTGATGCCTTAGCTCTTTCGCGTATTTATCGTCATCACATATGTGTATTTTGGTCTGATATAATAATTGACACACAGTGTTGGCAATAAATCGATTTAAGAAAGAGTGTACAGTACCAACGTAATTGGGATATTTGGCCACATTGCTGGCGAGAGAAGCAAATTTATTCTTGATAGATGCTACTGCGCTATTTGTATAAGATAAAGAAAGTATTCCCTCATTAAAGTCCTTTCCCTGATGTTGCAATAAACACCATATTTTTGCTTGAAGAGCAGTTGTCTTTCCGCTACCTGGCACCGCGCATAAATCTCTTATCTGAAGATTTTGAATGAAAGTGACACGTTCCTCATCAAAAAATGCTCCATCATGTAGAAATAATCTAGCAGCATTTTTAATATCTTCTTTAGTTATCATATGCTTTTGTTGCATACAAAATATAGAGCATCTATGATATATTGCAATTGATCGAGTTTTCCCTTATCTAAACGGCTACCTGTTATTTCATGTGCAAGAGTATAGGCAATTTCCGTTTTGTTTAATTTACTAGCGCATGAGCCACTCTTTGCTTGTATTTCTCTCCTTTTGTTGTTTGAGCAGAGTTGTTGGTACAAAATACTTTTCCAATTAGAATTATCTCCGTTTTTACCATCATATAAATCAGGATGCACCTTTTTTAAGCACTTATAGAAAACATCTTTTAAGCATGAATTTGCTATACTCCATTCCAATGTCCATGGAGCAGAGAAAAATATTTTTATGTTTTCATCTTCCTCTATTTGAATTTTTTCTTTTTTCGCATTTATTCGATCGTCTATTTTATTCTCTTCAAAGGGTATTGCTGCCCCGTCCACGGAAATATCTGGTTGCATATCTAAATCCGAAATTACTGCCACCCTTATTCCCATTTGAGGAGAATTCTTTCTTTGAAAAATTTTAGCATAGTGGAGATAACCCGTATTTCCAACATTTATAATGGAAACTTCCGACGCTTCTAAATCTAGATTTAAGCATTTTGCTATAGCAGGGACAAGTAGCATCTCGGACCAGCCTTCAACTAAGATAATCCCTTTTGCAAAAAATAGATTAGCCTTGGTTGTATCTAAGAAAATCTCTAAAAAACGGTAGTCTGCTTCTGATAGGTTAGTATGTTGATGAGCAAGTGAGTATGCGTTTCCTCCATCTATCATGATTAAAGATTTTAGGGGAAGCTTAGATGTTATATTGGGACTATGAGTTGTAATAATGAATTGATTCTTACCAGCATCAGCTATTTTTAGCAAAGTATTTACAACTTTCATCTGAGCCTGAGGATGAAGGTGCGCTTCTATTTCTTCTATGAGGCACAAAGGGAGTCTGTCACTACCTTGGTCTAAATGCATAAGCTCTGTTGCCATATACAGCCTATTCAATGCTCCTAGCCCATGGTTGATTCCATCATTTAAGCAAATATCGAGATTTTCAAGTATACGACGAATATGCGGAGGTGACATTAAGATGGAAGCTTCCTGTTCCTCTCCAATGAATTTTTGAATATATTTGTCTATTATCTCCTTAATATTACAATTTGATGGATTCTCATTTAAAAGTTCTCGTATCTCCTTGTTAGCAGCTTCAATAGCGTTAAGTATTTTAGTGTGCCCCTCAGCCCCTTCCTTAAATGCAGCATGCCCCATCAGTATTTGAGATAATCTCGAATTTCGTTTGGCGTGCAACTCATTCTCTGCATCTCTTAAAGGCTTCAAGTATGTAATTCGGAGATACTCTCTAGCTTCTGCCTCCAAATATGCTTCATGCCCCTCAGAGCCAGCTTTTACGTCTGCCGGGAGTATTTTATTTTGCTCGTACCTAGCCTCATATATTATTCTTAACTCGGTAACGGGGCCAGACTCCGAATTTCGCCATGTAAGCCATTCAACGAATTTTCCTTTTTCTTCGTCTGAAAGGTCTTGAAATATAAGCTCTATTCTAATTTGATTGGCATATTCCTTGCGGTTTTTATTATAAAAGAAATCATCTTGTTCTATTCTATTTTTATCCAGAGAATGAGTTTTTAAAACAATGCGTATAGCATCAATGATTGCGCTCTTACCTTCATCATTTCGCCCAACTAATACATTTAACCCTTTGTGAAAAGTGATGAAAAAATCTGAATTATTCTGATTATTGCCTTCTGAATGCCCCAAGCGTCTAAAGTTTTTCAGTCTTAAACTAGCTAAATACATATTCTTTCAGTATATCTATGATGTTAATACTCAGTTGCAGCCGTTTCATATGAAGAGTTGCGACTTATGATAAAGGTTTTGCCAGCCACGTACACAAATTTGCAAGTAAAAATAAAAGTTTGAAACGAGAATTCATGTTCATAGTTAAAACTCTATTCGTTAGCTGCCATTATATCAATTTCCGTCCCTCTGTTCAAGCGTGGAGGGGGATTTTCTTCTTTTTTGCCAATTTCCGCGAATGCTGTATTTCATTTTGCCTGACCTCTTACAAGCGATGTGACAGGCTTCTGAATTGCGAAGCCGATTTCATAAAACACTTCTATCCTATATATTATAATGTGATTCCATATTTACTTGGGCTGAACGTAGGAAAAACGAAAAAAGCGAATTCCGGGCGCAAATTTCCCAGACTGATGGCTCGTTAATTCCAGCCTCCGTTTTTTCGGAGAAAAAACTTCGGTTTGCCAAGCCAACTTTTTTATGCAGCGACGCGACATAAAAAAGGGAGGCTGCCACGCTGAAGCTTCAGCGGAAGCGGGCAAACCACCGTGGCGCAATACATGCGGTAAA
>JAZRPT010000179.1:0-4866 GCA_045649385.1 Faecalimonas sp.
ATTTTTTACAATCTCTGCCATCATTTGCAAAGCTTCTACCGGATATTTCCCTTGTGCAGTCTCTCCTGACAACATAACTGCATCGGTTCCATCATATACCGCATTTGCAACATCCGTCACCTCTGCTCTGGTCGGACGTGGGTTTCGAATCATGGAATCTAACATCTGTGTTGCGGTGATAACCGGTTTATAGTTTTCATTACATTTTTGAATCATCCACTTTTGCAAATATGGTACCTCATGGGCCGGTATCTCCACGCCCAAGTCACCACGTGCCACCATAATACCATCTGCACAATGCAGTATTTCATCAATATTTTTGATGCCTTCTGCATTCTCAATCTTGGCAATAATCGGAATGTACGGTGCATGGCACTCCTTCAAAAGCGCTTTAATTTCCAAAATACCTTCTGCGGAACGAACGAAAGACGCAGCGATAAAATCAACGCCCTGCTCCACACCAAATTTGATATCTTCCCTATCTTTTTCCGTTAACGCCGGAAGTCTGACAGGTACATTTGGAACATTCACGCCTTTTCTTTGTCCCAACTCACCACCATTGATAACACGGCAAACAATATCCGTTCCGATCATTTCCTGCACTTCTAATTCGATTAAACCATCATCAATCAAAATCTTCGTGCCGACCTTTACATCTTCATCCAAACCTTCATAGGTAATAGAAACCTTTGTTTCATCTCCTACAATCTGTTCGGTTGTAAGGGTAAATGTCTGACCTTCTTCCAGCATGACCTTTTGTCCGTCTTTTAAAAGGCCAGTTCGTATTTCAGGTCCCTTTGTGTCCAACAAAATGGCAACCGGAACACCTAACTCCTCACGAACGGATTTTAACATATCCATTCTTTCTTTTTGTTCTTTGTGGTCTCCATGTGAAAAATTAAAACGTGCAATATCCATACCGTTTTCAACCAATTTTTTCATCATATCTTTATCATTCGTATTTGGTCCCAATGTACAGATTATTTTCGTCTTCTTCATATGGAATACTCCTTCATTTTATTTTACATGTTCATGGGTAAACAAATGGTCTTGGCAATACTCATAGTTGCCGTTACATTTTGAGCAATAGCGGAATTCTAAATTCTCATCATCTAATTCTGTGCGTCCACACACATGACAGCGGTGCTTTGCTCCATTTGCATACTGAGCCTCTTGTTTGCCTTGTTGCACTTCCTTGCGGTATGTCTGCTTTCTCTTAATCTCCTTTGGTGAAAAACGTCTCATATTTCTTGTCATCAAGAAAAATACTAAGAAGTTTAAGATTGAAACAAATGCTTCTAATGCACTGGCTTTGAAATACCAACCATACAATTCATTCCCACCATATTCAGGTAAGAATGCCTGTAAGATAGTATATCCAAAATAAGCCGCGTCAATCCATGCCAGCCATTTTACTTTCACAGGGATAAGTCCCATCAGATAAAACTGCTGGTTTGGGTAAATAGCTGCATACGCGAAGAACAGAGACATGTTCAGATAGTATGTTCCAAGCGGCAATGACACTTTAAACAAGGCATAGGCCAATATTGCCCCGATGATATGGAAAAATACACCCATAAAATAATATAAATTAAATCGAAAACTTCCCCATACCAGTTCCAGTTGACGCCCTATCATATAATATAAGTACAATGTGAAAATCACAAACAACAAGTTCGTTGCCGGTGGCTGTATGATAAAGGTCACCAGTCTCCAAATTTGTCCTCGGAAAACAGCCGACATATCAAGGGACAAAAAATGATAATAAAATTCCGGTGCGATCAAGTCAAAAACAAACCCCACAACATACAATATCACTACATAAAACATCAGATTTGGAATCGCATATTTGCTAAATTTGCGTTCTAATTTATTTAACCATTTCATAGAACTTCTCCTCTCTCTTTAAAAAATCATCATAACCGCTGTTAATATAATCAAAAACGCCATATTAAATATGGTAAAGACCTTTATGTAATGTCTGGTCTTTTCCGGATTATGGGTTGTATATTCACGGAAGGTAATCAAACTTGCCAAGGAAGCAATTAACGTACCAACGCCTCCGATATTCACGCCCAATAACAATTCCGGATAATTGTCCGTAAACTGTGACAGCAAAATTGCTGAAGGTACGTTGCTGATAAACTGGCAGGATAAGACACTAATTAACAGAGTGCTTTTTTCAAGCAACATGGAAAATATATTCCTTACCACTTCTATTCTTGCCATGTTCCCTGAAAAGATAAAGAAAAACACAAATGTAAATAACAGTCCATAATCTACCATTTTGAGTGCTTGCCTATCCATAACAAGAAGTACTGCCGGAATCACAATCAGACCAATTCCATATGGAATTCCACGAAATACAATTGCAATCGATAATGCAAACAATAATAAATATATGACTGTTTTCACCGGCTCTACCACAAATTGTTTGTCGTCCAACTCCAGTGGCTCCGGTTTTACAAATGCTATACAGCAAACGGTGATAAGCAAAACCGATATCACAAATGGCGGCGCCATAATTTTCATAAACTCCAGGTTTGGAATTTGGAATTTGGTATACAAATATAAATTCTGCGGATTCCCAAAAGGTGTCAGCATGCCACCTAGGTTTGCTGCAATGTTCTGCATAACAAACAGAAACGCCATGTATTTTTCCTTTCCGGTCTTTTTCACCACCAGATAACCCAATGGCAAAAAGGTCATCAGGGCCATATCATTTGCAATCAGCATAGACCCGATAAATGTAATATACACCAGAGCCAGCACACTCATTCTTGCATTTTTGAATAGTTGTACTATCTTACGCGCCAGCATATAAAAGAAGTTCACATTTTTCAGTGCACATACTACTGCAAGCACACAGAACAGACATGATAAGGTCTTGCAATCCAAATATCCCAAATATTCCTTGTCAGGGGGTATAATGATACAAGTAAGAATGGCTGCAAGGAATGCAATGCAGGTAACTGTATTCTGTTTAATAAATGTTTTCACTGCTTTCATTTGTTATCCTCTAACTATACCTTCCATGGTTTTCAAAAAAACCCTTGGAGCCCTAAACTCCAAGGATTTCACTATACTTCTTATTTCACTAACAGAGATGCACCTGACATTTCTTTTGGCTGTTCCATTCCCATTAATTCGATTAATGTTGGAGCAATGTCTGCCAAACATCCACCTTCTCTAAGTGAATATGCAGGGTCAGCGTTTACCAAAATAAATGGTACTGGATTTGTTGTATGTGCTGTAAATGGAGCACCTGTTTCGTAGTCTAAAAGTTGTTCTGCATTTCCGTGGTCAGCACAGATAAACATCTGGCCGTTCACTTCTTTCACTGCGTCAACTGCTCTTCCTACACACTCATCAACTGCCTCTACTGCCTTAATTGCAGCCTCTTCCACGCCTGTATGTCCAACCATATCAGGGTTAGCAAAGTTGATGATGATAACATCATATTTGTCAGATTTGATAGCTTCTACTAATTTATCACAAACTTCGTAAGCGCTCATCTCCGGTTGTAAATCATATGTTGCAACCTTTGGTGATTTTACAAGAATTCTGTCTTCGCCTTCGTTTGGTTCTTCCACACCACCGTTGAAGAAGAAAGTTACGTGAGCGTATTTTTCTGTCTCAGCAATTCTTGCTTGCTTTAATCCATTTGCTGCTAAGAATTCACCAAATGTGTTGGTGATTTCTGTTTTGCGGAATGCAACATCTTTATTTTCAATTGTAACATCGTATTCTGTAAAGCATACATAAGTTGTCTTTACTCTTTCTCCTCTGTCAAAGCCAGTGAATTCATCATCACAGAATACTCTTGTGATTTCTCTTGCTCTGTCAGGTCTAAAGTTAAAGAAGATGATTGAATCGTTGTCTTTAATAGTAGCAACCGGTTTACCATCTTTCACAATTACTGTTGGAAGTACGAACTCGTCTGTCTTATCATTGTCATAAGACTCTTGAATTGCACATGGTCCACAGCATCCTGTCTCGCCTTCACCTTTTACCATTGCGTTGTATGCCAATTCTACACGGTCCCAACGGTTGTCACGGTCCATTGCGTAGTAACGTCCCATAACGGTTGCTACTTCCCCTACACCGATTTCAGCCATTTTATCAACTAATTCTTGTACAAAATCTTTTCCTGATGCCGGAGGTGTATCACGTCCGTCTAAGAAACAGTGTACATATACTTTTTCGATGCCTTGTCTTTGTGCAAGTTCTAAAAGTCCGTAAATATGTGTGTTGTGGCTGTGAACTCCACCGTCTGATACTAAACCAAACATATGAAGTGCAGAATCATTTTTCTTTACATTTTCACATGCAGCTAATAAAGCTTCATTTTCAAAGAAATCACCATCTTGAATTGATTTTGTGATCTTTGTCAAATCTTGATATACGATGCGTCCTGCACCCATATTCAAGTGTCCTACTTCTGAGTTACCCATTTGTCCGTCAGGAAGTCCTACTGACATACCACTTGCATTACCATGTACAAATGGACATTCAGCCATTAATTTATCCATCACAGGTGTCTTCGCTTCGCATACTGCGTTTGCTTCACACTTGTCATTTAATCCATAACCATCAAGAATCATTAAAACGGTTGGTTTTTTACTCATTTTTTCTTCTCCTTTTTATCCTGAAATTATCTTTTCGTAATTCACCCAATATATTTTACATGATTTTAGATGCAGTTGCAAGATATTGTTTGCCTTTACAACAAAAAAGACGCTACCACATGATAGCGTCTTTTAAATATTTTTATTTGTAATTTACAATTTTACCAAAGTCTGGTTTAAGAGCTGCACCACCAACAAGACCACCGTCGATGTCTGGTTGAGCAAATAATTCCGGAGC
>JAZRPT010000180.1:0-1595 GCA_045649385.1 Faecalimonas sp.
GATTTGTTAAGGAGATGAAATAATGAAACTATTATTTAAGCAACGATTTTTTTCGTGGTTTGATAGTTACGATATTTACGATGAAGCCGGCAACACAATGTTTGTTGTCAAAGGCGAACTTGCTTGGGGACATTTGCTCCGCATTTATGATGCCAACGGAAATGAAGTTGGATACATCAAGGAGAAAATTTTGACATGGCTCCCTAAATTTGAAATGTATATTGGTAATAGCTATGCTGGCTGCATTAGTAAGGAGTTTTCCTTCTTCAAGCCTAAGTTCAATATTGACTATAACGGTTGGCACGTAGATGGTGACTGGTTTGAGTGGGATTATACAATAATAAACTCCGCAGGTATAAGCGTTGCAAATGTTTCAAAGGAACTTTGGAATTGGACGGATACCTATGTAATCGACATACTTAATCCTCAGGATGCTGTATATGCGCTGATGCTTGTGCTCGCCATTGATGCGGAAAAATGTTCAAGAAAGGATTAAGGTGATATCTTGAATCCTTCAACATACATACCGATAATTTTCTTACTGATTATTATATTTGTTATGTTGCGTAATCGTAAGGCAGTTGTCGCAAGAAAAATAATTAAAAAAAGAAAAATGGAGGGTAATACCAAAATGAAAGAACTTGCTAAAAGATTTATTGATAAAGAGTGTTTAATCACTGCCTTTGATAGCAACCATCAGTATGAGGGTGTTATTAAAGAAATTTCCGATGGAGCAATTCTCATCGAGAAAAAAGGAACTATCGAGGCAATAAACCTTGATTTTGTTATTCGCATACGTGAGTATCCAAAGAATAAGAATGGCAAGAAAAAATCAGTTGTTTTAGATTAAGATAATAACTTCTCTATGTGGAAAGGCAAACAAAATGAAAAAAGCAAAAATTTGGAGCACAATAAAGGATTTTAGTATCATAACCTTTGGTGCGGTTTTAGCCGGAGCAGCAATTTACTTTTTTATGCTTCCGAGCCACATAGCTGTCGGTAGTGCATCAGCACTTGGTATGGTACTTAGCAATTTTATCCCATTGCCTGTATCCGTTATTACCCTTGCAATCAATGTATTTCTTCTGATTATGGGTTTTATTTTGATCGGTCCGGAGTTTGGTGCGAAAACAGTTTACACCTCTATAATGGTTCCTGTATCCATGGGTATTTTTGAATTGGTTTTCCCAAACTTCCAATCGCTCACGCAAGATCCGCTGATTGATGTACTGTGTTACATACTCGTTGTCGGTATGGCAATGGCAATTCTATTCTCTCGAAACGCATCATCTGGCGGTCTTGATATTGTTGCAAAGATTATGAACAAGTATATGAAGATGGATTTGGGACGTGCTGGCGCATTGGCCGGTATTGCTGTGGCTTTGGCAGCAGCCTTTTGTTATGATACCAAAACTGTAGTGCTCAGTGTTCTCGGCACCTATTTTGGAGGCATTATCGTTGACCACTTCATTTTCGGTTTAAACATAAAACGCCGTGTATGTGTTATTTCACCCAAGCTTGATGAGATAACCAACTTTGTGCTTCACGAACTTCACAGCGGTGCAACCCTCAACGAAATTACCGGAGCATATGAT
>JAZRPT010000181.1:0-1713 GCA_045649385.1 Faecalimonas sp.
TAACCATCGGAAAAATATTTACAATTATTAAAACTATATATCTTCGCACTCTCATAAAAGATAACATATGGAACAACAATCAAAAAAAACATCCAAATTATAAACAAAATGGATAATACTACACATTTTTTCATAATAGTCTATTTACAAATGAAGCACACCTTTTTTCTACCTACAGTCTATAGATTCTAAGGACTTTCCGAAGCCCCACATGCTAAACAGATGACGAAATACTATTATTTGCACAAATTGTCAAGCGTAATTTTTTCTACCAACCTAATCACCAAAACAAAAAGCCGAATTTTGTCTTTTGTTTGTAACTTTATTTTTATAAGTTGATATTCATAAACGTTTTACAACACAAGAAAACTTTCGACTCTCATTGACGACCCCTCTAGGCGGCGTTTTCAAATCGAAAGCGCCGCCTTTTCTTTTTACCTTAATCCATACAATATCATTCAGTTACGAAAACGAAACGAGCGATGATTGAGCCCCGAATTGACCTGAAATCTCGCTCTTTTTACCCCGTTTTTACCCCCTCGGGACTCCCCGGGACTCGTGTGGGTTTGACTACCATTGAGCCCCCCTTGTTGGGGATAAAAAAACGTTTTGTAAGAGCGAATGTTTATGGTACAATACCTGCATGAAAAAAGCACAAATCATCGATAAGGCTTCTGACTTTGCAGCAAAAGTCCACGCAGGGCAAACAAGACGCGGTGGTGAGCCATATTATAACCATGTACACCGAGTGGCAGGTCTCGTGAGAGAACTCACTGAAGATGCGGATATGATTGCGGCTGCTTATCTGCATGATACGATGGAAGATTGTGGTATCACGGCAAATGAATTAGCCTTGGAGTTTGGAGCAAACATAGCCTCCTTAGTACAGGAATTAACTAACGATGAAGTCCGGTTAAAAGAATTGGGCAAAGAGGAATACATGGTTCGAAAATTAACTACCATAAGTGCCAATGCCTTGCTTATTAAGCTGTGCGATACTCTAAATAACATGACTGAGACCGACCGTCCCTCACAAGCCGGAACCTATGCCCGTATACAACAGCGCTTGCAACAAATACCACCCGCAGGTTGGAGCAATACTCACCAAGCACTCAGCAACCGTATTTTAGCCATTTATGCGGACAAATTCGGCACCGGCTGGCAGAATACGCTACAAAGCTTGGAGTGATAGACAAGTTAACCCCTGTTCTGGTATGATGCCGGCAGCAGGATATTTTCGTATTTGAGTTGAATGGTGCGTAAAATATGCTAGAATGCTTTTAGGAGAGTAAGCCATGGGGAACATAGAAGAAATACATTTCAGAGAGGGGGAGTATGAGCTGTCGGTTCGTGTAGAACCGCAGGCGGATACCGTATGGCTTAATCGTCAACAGATGGCGCAACTCTTTGATAGAGATGTTAAAACGATAGGTAAGCATATTCAGTCAGCACTGCGTGAGGAGCTCGATAATTCAACTGTCGCAAAATTTGCGACAGTTCAACTTGAGGGGTCGCGCGAAGTAGAGCGACAGGTGGAATACTACAATCTGGATATGATTATCAGCGTAGGCTACCGCGTGAAATCGGCACGGGGTGTTCAGTTTCGCCGTTGGGCTACGAATTGTGGGAATAATAGATGAGCCCGCACTTGTGCGGGCGGCATAAACAGCTGCTACAAAAATAGACAACTTCCACGCAAAATAGTGCGCCAAT
>JAZRPT010000182.1:0-56063 GCA_045649385.1 Faecalimonas sp.
ATATGACTGTGATGGAGATGGAGTAGCAGATGACGCAAAAGTAGGTTTTTGGGCAGATGGAAACCTCCTTGGAAATCGTTACTTTGGTTTTCAAGACCAATTTGTCAATGGAAAGACAATGAATGGTTTTTATGTGTATTATGTAACATTCGAATCTACGCCTTACACATTATCAGGCCAGCTTAAAGAATTAACATTAGATGATTTTGGATTGGAATCAGGCATTTATTCATCAAGTTCCATTGCGGGACCGTTTGGTTCTAAGAAACCATCTACTCTTATGGATACCGTTTTGACGATGGATGTGGAAGTGTCCGGAGAAGAATCTTGGATTCAATATGCATCCAACCGAAGCTATTATTGGGATGGACTTTGTCTCCAGTTTAATTCAAATGGAAACCTATATGTACAATTTTGGAAACAATCGGATGAATCCGTATGGCGTTCGCAAGAAACAATTACACCGGAGGATGCGGGGCTTACTACATTCAGAGGTGAAAAATTCCGTTTATCTATCAGTTTGGAACGCTGTTCATTAGACCTTGATCATGCAGACAATGATATACAGGTAGGATTGTGGTTTAATGGAAAACTTGCAAAGGGACAGTATCTTTTTGTTAAGGACCAGGCAGACAATGTACCGAATGGTATGGGCTTATTTACAAGTAGATGGTCCAATGGAGAGGCAACCATAAAACTTAACTATGAACCAGATCCTGTTCTTTCAGAAGAACTTACACAGTTAACATTGGAGGATTTTGGATTAGCATCCGGCGTTCATTCTTCAAGCTCAGTTGCAGGAGCATACGGAACGAAAAAACCGGCTACACTTTTAGATACAGTTTTGACAGTGGATGTGGAAGCATCAGGAGAAGAAGCTTGGATTCAATATGCATCTACCAGAAGTACGTATTATTGGGATGGATTAATGCTCCGTTTTAATACCAGCGATGTTATATATGTGGATTTCTGGGAACAGTCAGACGGAAGCGAGTGGCATCCACAGGCAACCATTACGCCGGAGGATGCAGGGCTTACAACATTTAGAAACCAGAAATTCAAACTGCAAATCAGTTTGGAAAGATGGGACGCAGATAAAGACGGTGCAAACAACGATGTCCGTGTAGGTTTATGGTTTAATGGAAAACTTGCAAAGAAGACTTACTATTATGTAAAAGATAAAGCAGACAATGTACCGACAGGTATGGGTGTATTTACAAGCAGATGGTCCAATGGTGAGTCAACATTAAAACTTGACTATGTAGCGCCGGAGGTCGTTTCAGAGAAGTTACGTAAGCTTACATTGAACGATTTTGGAATGGCAACGAAAGCTTACACATCTAGCGCTATAGCAGGACCATTTGGAAGCAAGAAACCATCTTCCCTTTTAAATACAGTGATGTCTTTAGACGTGGAGGTATCAGGAACAGAATCTTGGATTCAATACGCTGCTAACCAAAGTGTATATTATTGGAATGGATTAATGATTCGTTTTAATACCAGTGATGTTGTGTATGTAGATTTCTGGCAGCAATCTTCAAGTGATTCATGGCATCCGCAGGCAACAATCACACCAACGGACGCAGGACTGACTACATTTAGAGATGAAAAATTCCGTCTGGATATCAGTATAGAAAGATGGGATGTAGATGAAGATGGTGAAAATAATGATGTGCGAGTAGGCTTGTGGTTCAACGGAAAACTTGCAAAAAATCAGTATTATTACATCAAGGATCAGGCAGAAAATGTGCCGACAGGAATGGGCTTATTTACCAGCAGATGGTCTAATGGAGAGTCGACAATCAAACTTGCAAGCCCAACGTTCACAAACGGAAAGTTCGATGAATTGACATTAGAAGATATGGGTGTCGCACCAGGAGAATACACCAGCGCAAACCATGGACATTTGACAAAATCAAATGCGTACATGAACATGGATGGTAAGATGTTCTCTACGGACATTCGTTATAACTCCTATGATTCGGACCTTTTCTTTGGCTGTCGTATAAAAGGCACTAATAATTACTGGTACACATTTAAGATAGGTGCGGCAACAGCAGTGGACAGCGATAAAAATCCAACATCTCGTGTATTTAGAGCAACGGACAGTACCGGAAAATTCGGAGACTATGTGTTAGATGCAGGTATTGCAGGTGTTATGTTTATGAACAACACCTACAATTTGAAGATTTCAAATCGACAGGTAGACTGTGACGGCGATGGCGAGTTTGATGACTGGGAATTAGGTGTATGGTTCAATGATGTTTTATATAACAATGCATACTGGTATGCGACAGACGCAGTAGAATGGTTTGAACCACACTTGGCAGTATATTGTGCAAGTGACAGAGGTAGTGTATCACTTGGAACTTTTGAACAGACCACAGCAAAGCAGAGTACATATTGTATGGATGATTGCGACTATTTTGTGGATGGAGATAAAGTTTGGGTGGATGATGTAGAATATGGCGAATCAAAACGCATTGATAAGCCGGGCGTATATGAAGTGGCCTATACAAATGCGACCTCAGACGGAAGCACAAAATATTTACAAAAAGTGACCACGTATAAAACACAGGATGCTACGGCGGACGGAGAAGTAGACGTACGAGATTTGGTTGCATTGAAAAAGTACGTTGCAGGTACCAGAACTTTAGATAAAGCTGGTGAAATCGCAATTGGTACAGGTAATGCTTTTGTGGCAGAGACAGCATATGATTCAATGAGAAATTATTTGCTTGCATTTGACAAAAAGATCAATGCAAAAGAGTTTTCAGATAACATCTTGGGTCAGACGGGAAGCGGAGATTATATCGCGAAGTTGGATTCCACAAAAGAAGGAACGACAGTATTTAGTATTACAGATAAAGAACCGGTATATGAGTCTTACGTGTCAAAGGCATCAGCGTTAGAAGGCTGTGGTCTTGACTATGTACTGGATTTCAATTTCGAAACAGACAGAGATGTTAGAGTCTTGCAGATTACCGATCCACAGATTATGGATTTTTCTAAAGTAGAAGAACTGTTATATGCAGAATTAGACAAATTAATGGAAGAAACGAAACCAGATTTGATTCTTCTTACGGGAGATATTGTCTATGGTTCCCATGATATGAATGGTACCTCTTTCCAAGCATTATCTGATAAGTTAGATAGCTATAAGATTCCTTGGGCACCTATTTTAGGAAACCATGAGCAGGAAATGGCGATTCGAACACAAGGAATTTGTGATATCTTTGATGCTTCAGAATATTGTCTGTTTACCAGAAGAAATGAGATTGGTGGAAACGGAAACTATGCAATTGGTATTGCAAAGAATGGGGCAATTCAAAGAACCATTTATATGCTAGATTCTAGTGGCGTGTGGTCTGGTAATGCAGAGGATTATGAATTGACTTTGAACGGCTATCAGGTTATCAATAAGAGAGCGATGTTCCAAGATGAACAGATTGCGTGGTATAGAAGTGTGGCAGCCAGAGTAAATGCACACGAAGGAAAAGACATTTCCTCACTGATGTGTTTCCACTGGGCACCGGCAGAAATCCTTACAGCAGCAGTAGATAATGGACATCAGCCAGTAGCAGATACAAGCAATGTTTCTTATACATATGATTTGGGATTAACAGACATGCCGACAGGTGACTTTGGTGCCAAGGGAGATCCGATGTCATCTTCAGGAGCAAATATGAAGGAATACATTTATCCGTATTTGCAGTCAGCTGGTACAGATGGCGTGTTCTTTGGACATGATCATTTGAATTCTTTAAGTTTAAATTGGCAAGGTATTCGTTGGACATTTGGTCTTAAGACAGGTCAATACGAATCACATCCGGATGTAACGGGTGGTACATTAATTACAATTTCCAAAGAGGATGGAAGTTTTACAGTTGAGCATAAGCCAATCGTAAATGAGTAATATTTATTAAAATGAGGCAAGGATTTCTTGCCTCATTTACTACAATTTATCACCCATGTAAGGAGAACAATGGTATGATGAAAACAAACGAGATTAATATAAGAGACCCATTTGTATTACCGCATAGCGGAAAATATTATATGTATGGTACGCGTGTGGGAGATAAAGATGAGAAGAATCCTTTCGGTGTACAGCGAGGGTTCGATGTGTATGTCAGTGAGGATTTAGAAAACTGGAGCGAAGCAAAGCCTGTTTTTGAATACTATGATGGCTTTTGGGGCACAAGGGAAGCTTGGGCACCAGAGGTTCATTTCTATCAAGGCAAGTTCTATATGTTCGCATCTTTCAAGAGTGATGAGACGTGTCGAGGAACCGCAATTTTGGTAAGCGACAGTCCAGAGGGACCATTTAAAGAACATAGTGAAGGTGCAGTGACACCACAAGATTGGGAATGTTTGGATGGAACTTTATATGTGTCCGAAGAAGGAACGCCATACATGATTTTTTGCAATGAATGGGTACAAGTCGGCGATGGAACCGTATGTGTAGTAGAATTATCAAAGGATTTGAAATGTGCGGTTAGCGAGCCAAGAGTATTGTGGAAAGCAAGTGATGTTTCTTGGGTTGTTAATTTACCAGGACCACATGAGAAAAATTTTGTTACAGATGGCCCATATTTGTTAAAGGTTGGGGAAGAACTACTTTCATTCTGGTCAAGCTATGGACCAAATGGATACGCAGAAGCAATTGTTCGTTCGGATAATGGTGAGATTACAGGGAACTGGATCCCGGATGAGGGGTTATTCCTAAGTCATGGCAGTGGACATGGAATGGTATTTGAAACCTTTGATGGAGAAATCCTATTTCTTTGCCATTCACCAAACACGCATTTTGATGAAAGACCAATATTCAGAAAAATCAAGAAAGAAGAATTAATGAAATAGAAGGTGGCTTACAGTGGATTTAAAAGGTATAAAAGTAAATTTTATGGGTGACAGCATTACGGAAGGTGTAGGAACTAGTTGCCCAGATGCAATGTATGTGAACCGTTTTGCAAAAGAAACAGGTGCCATTGTGCGAAATTATGGTATTGGTGGCACACGGATTGCACAGCAAAGTAGCAAGGATGGTTTATCTTTTTGCGAACGCTTTGCTAGTATGGACAAAGATGCAGATTTGATTATCATGTTCGGTGGAACGAACGATTACGGTCATGGAGATGCGAAGTTTGGAACAATAGACGATACAGACTACACGACATTTTGTGGCGCATGTAATTGGTTTGTAAATCAGACACGCAAAGAATTTCCGAATGCAAAATTAGTTGTTATGACACCAATTCATCGAGAATTTGAAGAGAAACCGTGTGTGGAAAAACCAGAGGGAGCAGAGGCGTTTCCTTTAGCAACCTATGTGGATGCTATGAAAAAAATTATGGAAAAACAGCAAGTTCCAGTTGTGGATTTGTTCCATACATGTGTGATTAATCCAACGGATACAGATTTGAAAGCTGCATTGTGTCCAGATGGATTACATCCAAATGATGCGGGACATGTATTGCTGAAAGATTGTTTGATAAATTTCTTAGAAAATTTATAGAGAGGGATAGACATGAATACGAAACTGTCACCGGCTGTTTTTGCAGTGAACCGAGATTACCATATTATGCTGTATGAGGCAGAACCAAGCCTTGTGTGGGTAAGCGTAGATGGTAAGAAGTATTACGATGAATCAAATGGAATCTTGCGTTCAAATACGCAAGTACACAGAGTCATTGTCCCAATGGAAGAATTGAATGTAGCAAAATCATATACTGTTTTCACGAGAAAAGTTATTGATAGAAAACCTTATTTCCCTGAATTTGAGGATGTTGTGGAATGCACATACGAATTTCGTCCAGCTGGTATGGGAAAAATGGTACGTGTTTATCATATTGCCGATGCACATAATTGGGTAGATGGTCCTGTTACAGCGGCAAAAGCATATGGTGAGATTGATTTCCTTATTATGAATGGGGATATCCCTGATCATAGTGGATGTATCGAAAATTGTATTACCATATATAAGATCGCATCAGAGATCACAGGTGGTCGTATCCCAATTGTATTTTCAAGAGGAAACCATGATATGAGAGGAGTTTTAGCAGAACGTTTCTGTGAACTTACACCGACAGATTATGGGAAATCCTATTACACGTTCCGAATAGGAAATGTATGGGGGATAATACTTGATTGCGGTGAAGATAAAGTTGATGGGCATGAAGAATACGGCGGAACCATTTGTTGTCACGAATTCCGTCAAAAACAAACGAAGTTTCTTAAGGAAACGATTGCCAAGGAAGAAGAGGAATATTTGGCAGAGGGTGTAAGATATCGCTTGGTAATTGCTCATAACCCATTTACCATGACAAACGAGGCTCCTTTTGATATTGAGAGTGAAACATATTGTGAGTGGGTGCAGTTGATAAATGAGAATATCAGACCGACCGTGATGCTTGCCGGACATACCCATTATTTGGATATTATTAGGCCACAGGATGAGAAGGATGTATATGGACAGAATTTTTCAGTTGTGGTGGGGTCTGCCTTGAATAACAATTATGATTCTTATACAGGGGCAGGAATTTTATTTAACAACAATAAAACAATCGTGACCTTTACCGACAGTTTGGGACAGGTTGTTCGAGAGGAAAAACTGTAGAAAGGGGTAAATTATAATGCAAGTAAAAGAATATACACTAGGAAATATGTTGTTACGATACTTTATAAATGATATTGGTCAAATATCAATGTATATGGTTCCGGTTACTCAAGCAGGTGTTATCAAAAACGGTTGGGAATATCCAGACTCGCCTTGGACAACGACAGCACCATATATGCGTCAATGGAGAGTTGGCAGATTGGTTCATTTTCATCTTTCTCATCATAGTATTCCGGTTACAGGCGGGGATTCTTTGAAATTTGCAGGAGAAAGTACCGTGTATTTCAAAGAACAGAAAGTGGTGAAGGATGGAGATATAACCATTATAAAAACTCATCTAACCTCGCAGGAAGGACACTTACTGGTACATAATATCAAGTATAAAGAAGGATATGAAGCGTTCTGGACATGGAATGAATTTACCAATACCTCAGATGCAGACGTTACTATGGATTATATTGCTTCATTCGCATTTGAAAACTTGAGTCCATTTTCGGAAAGGGATTCTAGAGAACGAATGGTGCTTCATCGTTTTACTGGTGGATGGAGTATGGAAGGTCGTCATCAAGAAGATACCTTTGAACACCTTTCCCTAGAAAAGAGTTGGCAAGGATATTGTAATGAGAAGAGTCTTAGATTTGGAAGTATCGGAAGTTATTCTACTAGAAATTATTTTCCACTTGTTGTGGTAGAAGATAGAAAACAAAATGTATTCTGGACAGCACAGGTTTATTGCAATTCATCATGGCAATGTGATGTGTCTAAGGATGCGGATTCTGTTTCTTTCTCAGGTGGTCTTGCAGACTGCGATTTCGGACAGTGGTATAAGGTGATTAAAGCAGGTGAGACCTTTACCACTCCACTTGCAGCTATCAGTGCAACGGACACAGACCTTGCATGGGCGTGTCAAAGTGTTGTAAAACTACAGGAAGAAGCAAGAAGAGCTTATGGAGAAAAAGGATTTCCAATTACCTTTAATGAATTCTGTTCTACTTGGGGAGCACCAACGCAAGAAAATTTTATGGCATATGCGAAAAAGGCGGCAGAGTTTGGTGCAAAATATGTAGTCATTGATGCCGGATGGAGTGGCGGAACCGGATATGGTGGTCAGAGCGGCAATGGCGGATGGCTGATTGATACGGAAAAATTCCCGAATATGAAAGCGATGAATAGGGAACTGCGTGCTATGGGGCTGATTCCTGGAGTATGGTTCGAATTTGAATGTACGACTAGTGGGGCTGAACAATTTGGTCCGGAATATGACAGACTGCATCTCAAAAAACGAGGTACTGTAATTAAGGTTGGTGGTGGACGTAGTTATTGGGATATGACTAATCCAGAGGTGATTGAATATCTCACAGAACGTGTCATCAAGATGTTAAAGGACAATGAGTTTGGTTATATCAAAGTGGACTACAACGCAAATATGGGAATCGGTTGTGACGGCAGCGATAGTCTGGGAGAAGGCCTTCGCTTACAAGGTGAAGCAACCCGCGATTTCTTCAAGAAGATTAAAGAAGAAATACCAGATATGATTATAGAGAACTGTGCATCTGGAGGGAATAGAAATAATCCAGTGATGCTTGGCGTGTCTGCGGTAGCATCTTTTTCAGATGCCCATGAATGTGTGGAGATACCGATTATTGCAGCGGATTTACACAATCATATGTTGCCAATGCAATCCTCTGTGTGGGCTGTTTTGCATGATACCGATAGTGATGCACGTTTGCAGTATTCACTCTGTGCAGGGTTGTTTGGACGACTTTGTTTATCTGGGGATATCGATAAACTGAGTGTACAGCAAGAAGAAATGGTACATCGATTTGTAGAGTTTTATAATAAAACAGAGAATGTTATGAGAGATGGTGTTACACGCACCTATCGTGAACTAAAAGGAACCTACCGTTATCCGAAGGGAACACAGGTTTCTGTACGTAACACGGAAGATGAAATGTTAGTGGTTTGTCATAGTTTTGAAGAGCCACATCAAGAAAGTATCACTGTAACGATTCCGGAAGGGTTTGAAGTTGTGGATGAATTTGCAAATGAAAGTATTAGCATTGATGGAACAACTGTTATTGTAAAACCAATGAATGCGCTTTCGGGATGTGCAGTTTATGCTGTGAAAAGATAAATGAGTCGAGGTTTGGAGGATAGAAGTATGAGTATATTACCAGAAGTATCTGATGTAAGAGCAATTAAATATGATTATTTTCCGACTAGGTGGCAGGCTGTTGTCTGGCGAAATTGGGGGTATGTACCGGTAGAGAAAATTGCCAAGGCGCTTGGCACTTCAAGTGAGAACATACGAGAGGCAGCAGAGGTTCTCGGTTTGAATCCAGCGGAAACGGTAAATCCGGCGTGGGGAAAACGCGGATTCTTAACAATAATCCGTGAGAACTGGCATTTGTGTACATATGAACAGATTTTAATCTTATTAAATATATCGGATGAGGAGTTGGCCTTCATTCTGAAAGAGGATGACTTTATGTGGATTAAACTTGGAGGCATGAAGCCGATGGTGGATGCTCCAAAATATACAGCTCTGACAGATGAGGAGTTGCAACAGACGAGGAAAATAGCAGAACTATTAAAGGACAGATTTCCGGCTGGTTATGGGCAACAGGATAATGCATTTGCATTCGTAGAAGATTTTCATGTGCCGGTTTCAGAATCGGAAGTGGGAAAATCTTCGAATAAGACAGAGAATCTTCGTATGATTTATCCCTATTTTGCCTTGTGTGGAGATGCCTTGATTGACGAGAGCATCGACCCATTTCCAGAGCGCATTTTGAAGGAATATGCAGATGCCGGTATCAATGGCATCTGGATGCATATGGTGTTATACCAGTTGGTAGAGTTTCCTTTTGAACCGTCTTTGTCAAAAGGATGGAAAAAACGAATTGATTCACTCCGAAAACTGGTTGCAAGGGCGAAGAAATATGGAATTGGTATTTATCCATATTTAAACGAACCTCGTGCCATGTCGGATGCATTTTTTCAAAAGTATCCGGAATTACGTGGAGAATCAGAAGGTGATTTCTATGCCATGTGTACCTCTACAATTGAAGTTCAGAACTATCTCTACCAATCTGTAAGAAAGTTGTTCGAGATGGTTCCGGATTTAGCAGGATTCTTTACGATTACCATGTCGGAGAACCTGACAAACTGTTATTCTCGTTTAGGAGGACGTGAAATGACATGTCCTCGTTGTAAGAACAGAAAACCTTGGGAAGTGATTGCCGAGGTTAATAATCTCATGGCAAGGGGCGCGCATGATGTCAACCCTGATGCAAAGGCAATCGCCTGGGCATGGGGCTGGTCAGATGAATGGGCAGAGAAGGTCATTCCACTTTTGACAGAAGGTCAGATTTTACAGTGCACCAGTGAGGAAGCCATGAAATTCTGCATTGGTGGTGTGGAAGGTAGCGTAATTGACTACACCATGTCCCTATGCGGACCTGGCGAGAAGGCGAAGAAGATGTGGAAGGTTGCCAGAGAGCATGGTATGCAGATGTCTGCGAAAGTACAGATGAATAATACATGGGAGATGTCGGTTGTGCCATACATTCCGGTGTTTGACAAAGTGGCAACGCATATCGGACAATTAAAAGAGCAGGGCATACAGCATTTGCAAGTGAGCTGGACACTTGGCGGTTGTCCAAGTCCGAATCTCCGCTTGGCAGAGTGGCTGATGGAAGATAAAGGGACATTGAAGGATTTTTTGGTTGATTGGTTGGGAGAAAATATTGCTGAAGGTGTTTTTGTAGCACAGCAGAAGTTGAGCAATGCATTTTCGCATTATCCATTCTATATTGGAACCTTATATTACGGACCACAGAACTTTGGTCCTATGGCACCGTTTTTCTTGGAAAAAACAGGATATCGTGCGAGTATGGTTGGGTTTCCATATGACGATATAGAATGGTGGTCAGGCATTTATCCGGAGGATGTGTACGAGGATGAATACCGACAGTTAGTGGAAGGCTGGCGAGAAGGGCTTGCGGACTTGCTTGTATATCAGGGGCAGAATGAGGAACTAGATGAGATGCTTCTTATGGCCAGGGTAGTACTTTGTCAGTATGAAAGTGCTTATCATCATATTCAGTTTGTGAATCGCCGAGATGAGATGTTGGCTAGTGAGGATGCTATATTTGCAGACGGCTTAACTATGGCTGAAGAAGTTGATTTAGCGAAAGGAATTGCTGCATCAAGGGATGAATTGCTTCGTATTGTGCGTGAAGAGATGGAAACAGTGCAGACGTTGATTGATTTGAGACTTCAGGATTCTCGTATTGGATTTGAATCCAGCAATCATTATTTCTATACCTTGCAGGATTTGAAAGAGAAGATGATAAATCTTGCTTATTGTGAAGAAAGATTAAAGTAGAGGGAACGATTATGTATACAATCAAAGCAAAACCAATTACAGCAGAAAATTTTAAACCTTATGGAACATTTGCCAGTATGTTGAATCCAACAGGTCCAAGTCTTGGTGATTTCTATAATGACCAGGTGGAATTTCCGGTATCAGGAAATTTACCAATTGCATTTTCACCACTTGTGGTACATAAGGGAGAAATGCTAGTGACGATGGCGGAATACCATGATACAACATGCGAGGGTGTATTACCACTGGATGATGATGTGGTATTGCACGTAGCTCCGGCTACAAAGGAGCCGGTTCCGGAGTTGACGGAAGCGTTTATCGTACCGAAGGGAACCATGGTGAAATTGAATGTGGGTGTGTGGCACTTAGCTGCCATGCCAATCCATTTGGATACGGCACATGTGATGATTACATTGCCGGAGAGGATTTATAAAACAGATTGCGTAGTGGTGGATTATCAACGAGAGCAATATGTGAAGATTGAGTTGTAGAAAATACGGTGCAGGGGCGAGTGCTTCTGCGCCGTATTTTTGTATCGTCAGATAAAATAAACCACCTGCTATGCAGGTGTGTCCCCAATCAGCTTCAGGTCTGCTTAGGCAAGTAGTGCAGAAGGCGGACCTTTCAGTACCGTTTTTGTGCCAATTGTGCCAATAACCCGCGCAGATTGTGCCAATTATAACACCGATAGTGCTATTGTTTTCAACTGCTTTAAAATGCTAAAATGATAGTAGGAAAACTAGAATTTATCGAAAGAAAGGTGAGAACATGAAGTGTATTATTAATGGACGAATTGTATTACCAAACAGTGTTGTTTCAGGCATGGCGATTGTTTTTGATAAGAAGATTAGAGCAATTGTGCCACAGTCCGAAATTAATGCAGAAGAATATGAAATCATTGATGCAAAGGGGAACCTTGTTGCACCGGGGCTTGTGGATATTCATATTCATGGTTATCTTGGCGAGGATGCTTCTGATGGAAGTACAGAGGGACTGAAAAAGATGGCAGCAGGCATCGCAAAGAATGGTGTAACTTCTTGGTGCCCGACTACCATGACCATGCACAAGGATGTTATTGTAGAAGCTTTTGATACAGCAAGAAAAGTGAAGGCTGAAGAAGAGTGTTATGGTGCGAAAATCCTTGGTATTAACTGTGAAGGGCCGTTTATCAATCCTTCTAAGAAGGGTGCACAGCCGGAGGAGTTTATCTTACCACCAGACGGTGATTTTATCGTAGATAATGCAGATATTTTAAAATTATTTACAGTGGCACCAGAGATGGATGGTGCACTGGATTGTATTAAAAAAGTTTACGAAGATGGCAGAGTGCTTGTATCGATGGGACACACTGGTGCTTCTTTTGATGAGGCAAACGAAGGTATTAAAGCAGGGGTACGTCATACAACCCATTTATTTAATGCAATGACAGCTTTGCAACATCGTAATCCAGGTGTGGTAGGTGCCGCACTTTCAGATGAAAAAGTGAGTTGCGAATTGATTGCAGATACTTTCCATGTGAATCCGGGATTATATAAATTGGTTGCAAAAGCAAAAGGAGATAAGCTTTGTCTGATTACAGACTGTATGCGTGCAGGCGGTATGGAAGATGGCGATTACACTTTGGGTGGTCAGCATGTAATTAAGACAGGTATTCAATGTTTGCTTGAAGATGGAACCATAGCCGGAAGCGTATTGGAATTGAATGCGGCTGTCAGAAATCTGAAAGAACATACGGAATTGTCACTTCATGAGGTATTTGCATGTGCAAGCTTGAATCCTGCAAAGGCAGTAGGAGAAGCCGACAATATTGGTTCTTTAGAAATAGGAAAATGTGCAGACATTATGATTTGTGATGATGAAATCAATGTAATAACTACAATTATCGATGGTAAAGTGTTTGAATAAAAAACGTAAAAGGAGAATGACAATGATAAAAGCAATTTTAGACCCTGGTTATCAACCAATGGCGAAAGTGGTAGCAGAATATCAGGAAAATGTAAAAAAAGTGGGCGGCGTTCCTATGGTAATCGCTGTTGAGAGAAATAAAGGATATATTTCTACATATCAAATGGATATTTATGCAGATGGGACAGGACATGATGAAGAAAATTATGGTGTTGCAGAACGTATTGTAAAAACCCTTCTTTGGTTATATGGTGGTTACAAAGTAACTGTTGCAGGTTCCAAGAAAATATATGAAGGTTTGCTTGCAGCATACAAACAAGGCGGAGCAAGAGAGTTTGATGCGAACTTTATGTCTCGTGTATATGAGAAACCTTTTGAAGTTTTATACGTGGAAGATGTGAAAGACGCACCAAAGACTTATCAGGCGGCAGATTCTATTGGACGTCATTTGGATGGATGTCGTATCGGATTTGATGCAGGCGGAAGTGATAGAAAAGTAAGTGCTGTGATTGACGGGGAAGCGGTATATTCAGAAGAAGTTGTATGGTTCCCGAAATTACAGTCTGACCCGGATTATCATTATCAAGGTATTTTAGAAGCGATGAAGACAGCAGCTTCACATATGCCGAGAGTAGATGCAATCGGTGTTTCTTCAGCAGGTGTTTATATTGATAATAAAATCATGGTGGCTTCTCTATTCCTTAAAGTTTCTGATGAAGACTTTGAGAAAAAGGTAAAGACCATGTATATTGACATCGCAAAGGAAATCGGAGATGTGCCAATTGAGGTTGCGAACGATGGCGATGTAACAGCTCTTGCCGGAGCAATGGACTTAAATGACAATAATGTTCTTGGTGTTGCCATGGGAACTAGTGAAGCAGTAGGATATGTTGACGCGGAAGGAAATATTACAGGCTGGCTGAATGAACTTGCGTTTGTTCCGGTTGATTATAACAAAGAATCCATGGTGGATGAATGGAGTGGAGATTACGGTTGTGGTGTAAAATATTTCTCACAAGACAGCGTAATCAAGCTTGCACCGGCAGCAGGTATTGAGTTAGAGGAAAGCTTATCTCCGGCTGAAAAACTGAAAGTGGTTCAGAAATTAATGGCTGAAGGTGATGAAAGAGCAGCTAAAATTTATGACACAATCGGTGTGTATTTTGGAAATACGATTGCATACTATGCAATGTTCTATGACATTAAGCACGTGATTATCATGGGTCGTGTGACAAGTGGAGATGGTGGAACCATCATTCTTGACCGTGCAAATGAAGTATTAGAGAAAGAATATCCGGAGCTTGCAAAGAAGATTACCTTACATATTCCGGACGAAAAGAGTCGTCGTGTAGGTCAGTCAGTGGCTGCAGCAAGTCTTCCAAAAATTAAATAAGGAAAGAAGATAATAGAGAAGGTCATCCGGTTTTATATCGGATGACCTTATTTGTTGTAACGTATTTACTATTTATAAATTTTTTTGTTCTCGTGTTTCGGTTCAGACGTCAACTGAATTCCCAAACGTTTAAAGACTTTGATATCAACGGTAGACAGCATAACTGACGAATGAGCCTGACAGCATTGTAGCTTAGGAATCTGCTCTAAGGCAAGCTGTGCGTTCTTGTCGGTTGCCGCACACATGGAAAGAGCAATTAACACCTCGTCCGTGTGCAGTCTTGGATTTCTACTGCCTAGGTACTCTGTTTTTAATTTCTGAATTGGTTCAATAACCGTTGGCGAAATCAGATGGAGCTCATCATCTAAGCCGGCTAAGGTTTTTAATGCGTTTAATAATAATGCAGATGATGCACCGAGAAGTGGCGTTGTCTTTCCGGTAATAATTGTACCATCTTCCAGTTCCAGTGCAGCAGCAGGAGCTTTCGTCTGCTTTGCACGGTCTAATGCGGCATGTACCACTTTTCGTTTGTCAATGGTGATATGTGCCTGATTCATTAGGAGCTTGAGCTTAAATACTTCTTCTTCGTCGGAAGTTCCTTCCACAAGTCCTTTCAGTGCTGCATAATATCTGCGGATAATTTCCTGGTTTGATGCCTCACAGCAGACAGCGTCATCGCAAATACAATTTCCTGCCATGTTAACGCCCATGTCAGTAGGCGATTTATATGGGTTTTCCCCGTAGATGCGTTCAAAAATTGCGTCTAATACAGGGAAAATCTCAACATCGCGATTATAGTTTACTGTTGTAATTCCATATGCTTCCAAATGGAATGGATCAATCATATTGACGTCATTCAAGTCAGCAGTGGCTGCCTCGTATGCCAAGTTAACCGGGTGCTTTAATGGAATATTCCAAATAGGGAAGGTTTCGAATTTGGCATATCCTGCACGAATACCACGCTTGTGTTCGTGGTATAATTGTGAGAGACAGGTTGCCATTTTTCCGCTACCAGGACCTGGGGCTGTAATAATAACAAGAGGTCTGGTTGTTTCGATATAATCATTTTTCCCATAGCCGTCGTCGCTTACAATTAAAGGAATATTGGAAGGATAACCTTCGATGTTATAGTGCGTATATACTTTAATATTTAATTTTTCTAACTTGTTTTTGAAGTGGTCGGCACTTGCTTGTCCAGAATATTGGGTGATAACCACGCTACCAACATATAGATTTTGACCTTTAAAGGCTTCCATCAATCTTAATACGTCTGTATCGTAGGTAATTCCAAGGTCGCCTCGTACTTTATTTTTCTCAATATCAACCGCGCTGATTACTATGACAATCTCGGCTTGGTCGGAAAGTTGCATCAGTAATTTTAATTTACTGTCTGGTGCAAATCCCGGAAGTACTCTTGAGGCATGATAGTCGTCAAATAATTTCCCGCCGAACTCTAAGTAGAGTTTATTATCAAAGTGGCTGATTCTTTCACGAATATGTTCGGATTGCATTTGCAAATATTTTTCGTTATCAAATCCAATTTTCATAAAATGGTCTTCCTTTTACATATTTTTAAACTACCTAATCAGTATACTACAACTTATAGGAGTTTATCTAGTCCTAATCAATGGAAAATTTACAAAAGTTTCACAATGTTTTGGTTGATTTATAAAAGGGCAATCTTTATAATAAAGAAGAGTTGTATTTAGGAGGATAAAGATGGAAAACAACCAGAATCATAATAAAAATCAAAATCATAAGAATGATAAACGTGGGTGGATTTTGGTCATTGCAACAACCTTGATTACAGGAATGTTGGTTTTGGGCATGTTTAAAACGGTTGGTAGTGCAACGACCAAAGAGATTACCTATAGCGAATTTATCACGATGTTGGAAGACGGCAAGATAGAAAAAGTAGAGATAGGAAGTGACCGTCTGATTATTACACCGAAAACAGAGGCTAGTACGAATCCTTTGGCACAACTGTTCCCAAGTACTCAGATTACGTATTACACCGGACTTGGTGAGGGTGAGTTGTTGGAGCAGCGATTGGACGAAGCGAAGGTGGATTACACATATAAGCTTCCGAATACCGGAGCAGCTTTGTTTTGGAATATTGTCTTGACACTTCTCCCATTCCTATTGTTATTTGTATTCTTTAGTTTCATGATGAAGAAGATGTCAAAGGGTGGCGGAATTATGGGCATTGGGAAGAGTAATGCCAAGATGTACGTGGAAAAACAGACGGGCGTAACATTTAAAGATGTTGCCGGACAGGATGAAGCGAAAGAATCTTTGCAGGAAGTGGTAGATTTCTTGCATAATCCGAAGAAGTATACTGAAATTGGAGCGAAACTTCCAAAAGGTGCATTGCTTGTTGGACCTCCGGGAACCGGTAAGACGTTGCTTGCGAAAGCAGTTGCAGGTGAGGCTAAGGTGCCGTTTTTCTCTGTGTCAGGTTCTGAATTTGTGGAAATGTATGTGGGTGTCGGTGCATCCAGAGTTCGTGACTTGTTTAAACAGGCGCAGGCGATGGCACCATGTATTGTATTTATAGATGAGATTGATGCAATCGGAAAGAGTCGTGATAATGCTTTGGGCAGCAATGATGAGCGAGAACAGACGCTCAATCAGATTCTTTCGGAAATGGACGGCTTTGACACGGAAAAGGGCTTATTACTATTGGCGGCGACTAACAGACCGGAGGTCTTAGACCCTGCGTTACTTCGTCCGGGTCGTTTTGACAGACGTATTATTGTTGACAAACCTGACCTGAAAGGTCGTATTGATACGTTGAAGGTGCATTCAAAAGATGTAAGGATGGATGAGACTGTTGATTTGGAGGCAATTGCACTCGCAACTTCCGGAGCAGTAGGCTCTGATTTGGCTAATATGATTAATGAGGCAGCTATCAATGCAGTGAAACATGGAAGACGAGTAGTATGTCAGGCAGATTTGTTTGAGGCTGTTGAAGTTGTATTGGTTGGTAAGGAAAAGAAAGACCGTATTATGAATGCAGAGGAACGTCGTATTGTCTCATATCATGAAGTTGGTCATGCGCTGGTAAGTGCTCTGCAAAAGGATGCAGAACCGGTTCAGAAGATTACGATTGTACCAAGAACAATGGGAGCCCTTGGATATGTGATGCAGACCCCGGAGGAGGAAAAGTACCTCAATACTAAGGCCGAGCTGGAAGCAATGCTTACAGGATTGCTTGCGGGACGTGCGGCAGAGGAGCTTGTTTTTGATACGGTTACAACGGGAGCTTCCAACGATATTGAACGTGCCACAAAGATTGCCAGAGCGATGGTAACACAATATGGTATGTCGGAACATTTTGGATTGATGGGCTTAGAGTCAGTGGAACACCGTTACTTAGATGGAAGGGCTGTAATGAATTGTGGTGAGGCTACTGCAGCAGAGATTGACCAGGAAGTTATGCGTATGTTAAAGACTGCATACGAAGAGGCAAAGAGGCTGTTGTCAGAGAATCGAGAAGCTTTGGATAAGATTGCGGCATTCTTAATTGAGAAAGAAACCATTACAGGTAAAGAATTTATGGAGATCTTCCATAAGGTGACGAAAGTAGGAGAACAGTCAGGAGAGGTTCTTTCAGAGGAATATTTTGAAGAATAAAAGCATAATAAAAGGAGTTTGTATGAACGATTCATACGAACTCCTTTGTGTTTGTTAATCTTGTTTTTTTTCAAGAAGTGATTTCACGGAAGATGCATATTCTGAAGGTGACATGCCGGTGATTTTTTTAAACTGTCTTGAAAAATAATGAATGGATGAATAACCAAGTTGCTCAGAAATCTGAGAAAAGTTCAACTTGCCATCCCGAATCATGTGTTTAGCGGCACTGATTTTTAATTTGGAAAAATAATCAATAATGCCGATACCTACTTCTGCATGGAATATCTTTTGCAGTTTCGTACGTCCAATCATATTATCCCAACAGATTTGTTCAATGGTTAATTGCTTGGCGATATTTTCTTCCATATATGCGGAAACGCGATTGAAAATCTCTGCAGAATTTTGTGCGATAGAGATTTGTTCCTGTGTTTCTTCTATGGAGTACCTTTGCAACATATGAATTAAAAATTGCTCCAAGAGAATTTTGAGCAACTGCTCCGTTCCAATTGGAATATTCTCGTTTTTAATCATTTCAGTTAAGTATGGATCATTTAACGGAGATGAAAATATCTTTCTGGCTTCAATTAACATATCTGCCAGCAATGTGCGTTCTTTTACATCTGTTTTTAAAACCTTACATTGGAAAAAATCCATAAGAGGGCTGTGGGACTCAAAGGAAACAACCACTAAATTTGGCGCAGTATGCCCATAAGTAGAGACTTTGTGAAATTCATTTGGTTTATGGAAGGCAATGTCTCCTTTTCTAAGGGTGAGTTGCTTATCATCCATACAAATGTCAACACTTCCTTTATCCACATAAATAAATTCCCAAAAGTCGTGTGATTCCCCTGCAAAGTAAAATTTGTTGGTGTATTCAAAATAATGAATGGTATACAGGGAATCTACAGTTATGCAATTGTTTAAAATATTCCTCGTAAAATGCATGACTTATGCCCACTTTCTTTTGTTTTCTTTATCATATCCTTATGTTATAAAAAAAGCAAGAAGTATGCACTAATTGTGCAAAAGGACAAGCAGATAATGCAAATTGATAAATGAGTAAAAAAAGCGTAAAATAATAATATCATTAATTGTTTAAGAGGGAGTTTCATGTTTCATATTGAGGAAGAATTAAAAAAATTACCGTCTAAACCGGGCGTGTATTTGATGCATGATGAAAAAGACGAAATTATATATGTAGGTAAGGCAATCAGCCTGAAAAACCGTGTACGTCAGTATTTTCAAACGAGTCGTAATAAAGGTGCCAAAATAGAACAGATGGTTACACATATACGTCGATTTGAATACATTGTTACGGATTCAGAGTTGGAAGCTTTGGTTTTGGAATGTAATCTGATAAAAGAACACAGACCAAAATATAACACTATGTTGATGGATGACAAAGGTTACCCGTTTATTAAGGTGACGGTAAATGAGGCATATCCACGCGTAATGTTGGCACGCACCATGCAAAAGGATAAAGCAAAATATTTTGGTCCATTTACCAGCACCGCTGCAGTAAAAGATACCATTGAACTGATTCGAAAATTATACCATATAAGAAATTGCAATCGAAACCTTCCAAAAGACATTGGAAAAGAACGACCTTGCCTGAACTATCATATCAAGCAATGTCATGGTCCGTGTCAAGGATATATTTCCGAGGAAAAGTATCGGGAATCAATTGACGAAGTGCTGCGCTTTTTGGGCGGACATTATGATGGTATCATAAAAGATTTGGAAACGAAGATGAAAGTCGCATCAGAGGATATGGAATTTGAGAAGGCAATTGAATATCGCGAACTGCTTCAGAGTGTAAAGCGGATTGCGGAAAAACAGAAGATTACAGATAGTAAAGGGGAAGATAAGGACCGAGACATTCTTGCGGTTGCAAAGGATGAGGAGGATGCTGTTGTACAGGTATTCTTTATTCGAGGGGGACGGTTAATCGGACGTGACCATTTCTTCCTTAGAAATGCGGCGGGAAGAACAGAGAGTGAATTACTCACTAGTTTTATCAAGCAATTTTACGCGGGAACACCGTTTATTCCGGCAGAACTCATGTTACATGAAACTGTGGAGGAGCAGGAGCTGTTAGAGCAATGGCTCACAGACAAGCGTGAACATCGAGTGCATATCCGTGTTCCTCAAAAGGGTGAGAAGGAGAAACTGGTGGAACTTGCGAGAAAGAATGCGGAACTTGTTCTTCACACAGATAAAGAGCGTCTGAAACGGGAGGAAGGACGAACAATCGGAGCAGTCAAGGAAATAGAAAAACTTCTTGGTCTCAAGGATATTGTACGTATGGAGGCATTTGACATATCAAATACCAGTGGTTTTGCTTCGGTTGGTTCTATGGTTGTGTATGAGAAGGGAAAGCCAAAACGTACCGATTATAGAAAGTTTAAGATAAAAAGTGTGCGCGGTCCGGATGATTATGCAAGTATGGAAGAAGTGCTTACACGGAGATTTCGTCATGAAAAGGAGAAAGGATTTACAGTTTATCCGGATTTGATTTTAATGGATGGAGGAAAAGGGCAGGTAAATATCGCACGTTCCGTACTCCAACAATTAGAATTGGATATTCCTGTCTGTGGCATGGTAAAGGATGACAATCACCGTACAAGAGGTCTGTACTATAACAACGCGGAGATACCTATTGAACGTAATTCCGAAGGCTTCAAATTAATCACAAGGATTCAGGATGAAGCCCATCGATTTGCAATTGAATTTCATCGAAAGCTACGAAGTCAAGGCCAGGTACATTCGATTCTCGATGATATTAAAGGAATTGGCCCGACGAGAAGGAAAGCGTTGATGAAATATTTCATGAATATAGAGTCTCTGAAAAATGCAGATGTAGAAGAATTGAAAAGTATTCCTTCCATGAATGAAAAATCTGCATTAGAAGTATACAAATTTTTCCATTAATGGTAGAATGATTTAGAGTGAACATTGAGGAGGTTTCGATATGCCAGGTGTAAAACTTACGGATTTAATAGAAAAGATGGATTTGAAAAATTTGACACCGGATATAGATTTATTTGGAAAATATATTACGGTACCTGATGTCAATCGACCGGCGCTGCAACTGACCGGATACTTTGACCATTTTGACTCTGTTCGTGTGCAGATTATAGGTTATGTTGAGTACACATATTTGCAGACTTTATCAGAGGATGCGAAGAAGGAGGTTTATGCACAGTTACTTTCCTATGGTGTCCCATGTTTAATTTATACGACGGAGATTAGACCAGATGAGGAAATGTTAAGGCAGGCCATGGAAACTGGCACACCTATTTTTGCGACGGATAAAAAGACATCGCCATTTCAGGCAGAAGTCATTCGGTGGTTGAATGTACAACTTGCACCGTGTATTTCTATACATGGAGTATTGGTTGATGTGTATGGTGTTGGTGTACTGATTCGCGGAGAAAGTGGTATTGGTAAAAGTGAAGCCGCATTGGAATTAATTAAGCGTGGCCATCGTCTTGTGGCAGATGATGCGGTAGAGATACGAAAAGTCAGCGATGATACCTTGGTTGGTTCAGCACCAAGTATAACGAAGCACCTGATAGAACTTCGTGGTATTGGTATTGTGGATGTGAAGTCATTGTTCGGTGTGCAAAGTGTTAGAGAGACACAGAATATCGACTTGGTTATCACATTGGAAGAATGGGATAAAAAGAAAGAATATGACAGATTGGGATTGGAAGAAGAATATACGGAATTTCTTGGAAACAAAGTGCAATGCCATACGATTCCAATTCGACCAGGACGAAGTTTGGCCGTTATTGTAGAATCGACCGCTATTAATCACAGACAGAAACAGATGGGATATAATGCGGCACAGGAATTGTATCGAAGATTGCAGGAAAGTTTTGTACAAAAGAGCAAGGAGGATTAGAAATGGCGTTGCAATATTGTTATGGAGTAGATATTGGTGGTACGACAGTAAAGATTGGTTTATTCCAGACAGATGGAACATTGCTTGAAAAGTGGGAGGTTGTAACAAGAACGGATAATGGGGGAGAAGCTATCCTGCCGGACGTTGCAGTGTCTATACGGAATAAATCCGTCGAGAGAGGAATTACAAAGGAAGAGGTCGTGGGGCTTGGCGTTGGAGTTCCTGCTGCAACGATAAATGGGATTGTCAATAGCACCTCCAATCTTGGTTGGGGCTATGTAAATGTAAAAGCAGAATTGGAAGAACTTACAGGATATCCGGTAAAAGTAGGAAATGATGCAAATGTGGCCGCTCTGGGAGAAATGTGGAAAGGTGGCGGAAAAGGCTGCCAAAATCTGATTATGGTAACGTTGGGAACCGGCGTAGGCGGAGGAATTATTCTGAATGGACACATACATACCGGTGTGCGCGGAGCAGGTGGAGAAATCGGACACCTCTGTGTGGAAGATAATGAGTCGGAAATGTGTGGATGTGGAAGAAGCGGTTGTTTGGAGCAATATGCGTCTGCAACAGGAGTTGTTCGTATAGCTAAGAGAAGATTGGCAAATAACACAGATGAAACGGTTTTAAACGCAGATTCCATTACTGCAAAAGATGTTTTTGATGCCGTGAAAGCAGGAGATAAAGTTGCCATGGAGATTGCAGAAAAGTTTGGGGCATATTTAGGAAATGCACTTTCAGATATTGCAGTTATCTTAGACCCGGAAATTTTTGTAATCGGTGGTGGCGTTTCCAGAGCCGGTGAAGTATTGCTTCAATATATCAAAAAGTATTATATGGAAAAAGCCCTTTGGGACAATGATAAAGTGGAGTTTGAACTGGCTCAATTGGGCAATGATGCAGGTATATATGGGGCTGCAAAACTAGCATTAGAATAGGTGAGAAAAACATGAAATGGAATAAATTTAGATTAACAACAACGACAGAGAGCGAAGACTTAGTTAGCAGTATGCTGATGGATTTGGGAATTCAAGGAATTGAGATAGAGGACAAGATTCCGTTGACACAATCGGATAAAGAGCAGATGTTTGTAGATATTCTGCCGGAGATTGCTGCGGATGACGGAGTTGCCTATATTAGTTTCTATTTAGAAGAAGATGATGATAAAGAAGCGATTCTTGCAAACGTAAAACAGGAATTAGAGGATATGCGTGCCTATGCAAATGTAGGTGAATGCACAATCGAAGAATCCCAGACAGAAGACGTAGACTGGGTAAATAATTGGAAACAATATTTTCACCAGTTCTATGTGGATGATATTTTAATTATCCCGTCATGGGAGGAAGTGAAGCCGGAAGATGAAGACAAGATGATTATTCACATTGACCCTGGCACCGCATTTGGAACAGGAATGCATGAGACGACGCAGTTATGTATTCGCCAAATTCGTAAATTTGTAAAAGAAGATACCACAATCTTGGACGTGGGCTGCGGAAGCGGTATTCTTGGAATGCTTGCACTGAAATTTGGTGCGAAATATTCAGTGGGAACTGATTTGGACCCATGTGCAATTGAGGCAACATATGAGAATATGGAAGTCAACGGCATTACAAGAGACCAGTATGAAGTTATGATTGGAAATATCATCAGTGACAAGGATGTGCAAGATAAAGTAGGCTATGAGAAATATGACATAGTGGTAGCAAATATTTTAGCAGATGTTTTAGTTCCTCTTACACCGGTCATTGTCAATCAATTGAAAACAGGTGGAATTTATATTACAAGTGGAATTATCGATGATAAGGAAGAAACGGTTGTAAACTGTGTAAAAGAAGCTGGCTTAGAGGTGCTAGAGGTAACCTATCAGGGTGAATGGGTTTCCGTTACAGCCAGAAAGAATTAGGAGAAAACAATGCATCATTTTTTTGTGACACCAGAACAGGTGAAAGAAGGTCGAATCCGAATAGAAGGTTCGGATGTGAATCATATGAAAAATGTACTCCGAATGAAACTCGGAGAGGAACTGCATATCAGTGATGGAAATAATAAAAAATATCTATGTGAGATTGAGTCAATGTCTGCAGATTCTGTGTGTGCAATTATCAAAGAGGAATTGGCTTCAGACACCGAATTACCATCAAAGATTTATCTGTTTCAAGGACTGCCGAAAAGCGACAAAATGGAGCTTATCGTGCAAAAAGCAGTGGAACTTGGGGTATATGAGATTGTTCCGGTTGCAACAAAACGGGCAGTTGTGAAGTTGGATGATAAGAAGGCAGAAAAGAAGGTGGAACGCTGGAATAGCATTTCCGAAAGCGGGGCAAAGCAGTCGGGAAGAAATGTAATTCCAAAGGTGAAATCTGTCATGAGCTATAAAGAAGCAATGCAATATGCAAAAACCTTAGATGTCATTCTGATTCCCTATGAACTTGCGGAAGGAATGAGTGAGACGAGACAGGTGGTGGAAGCGATTCGTCCGGGACAATCTGTTGGGATTTTTATTGGACCGGAAGGTGGCTTTGAAACTGCAGAGGTGGAATATGCAATCACACAAGGCGCAAAAGTTATTACACTTGGTAAGCGAATTTTGCGAACGGAGACCGCAGGCCTTACAACCTTGTCGATTTTAATGTATCATTTGGAATGCGAATCTCATAAATTATAAGTAAGAAGAAAAGTAGGAGAGTAGTATGGAAGTATATTTGGATAATTCGGCGACAACGAAATGCTACGAGAGTGTTCGCAATTTGGTTGGCAAAATTATGTGTGAAGATTATGGTAATCCCTCGTCTATGCACAAAAAGGGTGTAGATGCTGAAAAATATGTGAAAGAATCCAAGGAAACGTTGGCGAAACTGTTGAAAGTGCAAGAAAAAGAACTTGTTTTCACTTCCGGAGGCACGGAGAGTGACAACTTGGCCCTCATTGGATGTGCACGTGCAAACAAACGTGCCGGCAATCATTTGATTACGTCGTCTATTGAACATCCGGCAGTTTTAAATACTATGCGCTATCTGGAGCAGGAAGAAGGTTTCCGTGTGACGTATCTTCCGGTAGATAGAGATGGGCGGATTAAATTGCAGGCGTTAAAAGAAGCTCTGTGCAGGGAAACTATTTTAGTATCCATTATGTATGTCAATAATGAAGTGGGTTCTGTACAGCCAATAGAAGAAGCAGTGCAAATCGTGAAAAATTTTAATCGCAATATTTTATTTCATGTAGATGCAGTGCAGGGGTTTGGCAAATATCGTATTTATCCTAAGCGTATTGGTGTAGATTTAATGTCTATCAGCGGGCATAAGATTCATGGACCAAAGGGAACCGGTGTATTGTATGTCAATGAAAAGGTAAAAATCAAACCAATTGTTTTCGGTGGTGAGCAACAGAAAAATGTGCGTTCGGGTACGGAGAACGTGCCGGGAATCGCAGGACTTGGTCTTGCGGCGAAAGAAATTTATACAGATTTTGATGCAAAGATTGATAAGATGAGAGCATTGAAAAATTATTTCATTGAAGGTGTCAACCAGATTCCTCATATTGCGATTCATGGTCGTATTGATGAAACCAGTGCACCACACATTGTTAGTGTTGGCTTTGCAGGAATTCGTAGTGAGGTACTTCTGCACACACTGGAAGATAAAGGAATTTATGTATCCAGTGGTTCGGCATGTGCTTCTAACCATCCGGCAATCAGCGGAGTGTTAAGAGGAATCGGTGCCGGAGCACAGTATTTAGATGCCACACTTCGTTTTAGTTTTTCAGAATTTACAACCAAAGAAGAAATTGACTATACATTGAAAACATTATATAATTGTGTACCGATGCTAAGAAAATACACAAGACATTAGGAGGAGTTTTACCAATGATGTTTCAAGCTTTTTTGATAAAATATGGTGAAATAGGATTAAAAGGGAAGAATAGATATATCTTTGAAGATGCCCTTATGAGTCAAATACGTTTCGCCTTAAAAGATGTAGAAGGAAGTTTTACGGTCCACAAATCACAGGCTAGAATCTTTGTGGAGTGTGATGGATATTATGACTATGACGAGACAGTAGATGCACTGAAAAGAGTGTTTGGTATTGTTGGAATCTGTCCGGTCATTTATGCAGAAGATACCGGATTTGATGATTTGAAAAAAGTAGTTGTAGATTATATGGATAAGATGTATCCGGATAAGAATACAACCTTTAAAGTAGAAGCAAGACGCGGTAAGAAAAGTTATCCAAAGACTTCTATGGAAATCAATTGCGATTTGGGTGAAGCGATTTTGGAAGCTTTTCCGGAGATTCGAGTGGATGTGCACAAGCCGGCAATCATGTTAAATATTGAAGTGCGGGATTTGATTTACATTTATTCGGAAATTATTCCGGGACCAGGCGGAATGCCTGTGGGAACCAACGGTAAAGCAATGCTTCTTTTGTCAGGGGGTATTGACAGTCCGGTAGCAGGATATATGATTGCAAAACGTGGGGTACAATTAGAGGCAACATATTTCCATGCGCCGCCATATACGAGTGAACGTGCAAAACAAAAAGTGGTAGATTTGGCTCGTCTGGTATCAAAATATTCAGGTCCAATTAAACTGAATGTAGTGAATTTTACAGATATTCAATTATATATTTATGAGAGATGTCCACATGAGGAACTTACCATCATCATGAGACGTTACATGATGAAAATTGCAGAACATTTCGCGAAAGAAAATGGATGTTTGGGATTGATTACAGGAGAAAGTATCGGACAAGTGGCAAGTCAGACCATGCAGAGTTTGGCTGCAACAAATGATGTGTGTACACTTCCGGTATATCGCCCATTGATTGGTTTTGATAAGCAGGAGATTATTGAGATTTCAGAGAAAATTAATACCTTTGAAACCTCCATCCAACCATTTGAAGACTGTTGTACAATCTTTGTTGCAAAGCATCCTGTAACGAAGCCGAATATTAATATTATCAGACGTTCAGAAGAAAATCTTGCTGAAAAGATTGATGAACTAATGGCAGAAGCGATTAATACAGTAGAAACGATTCTTGTGAAATAATAAAACCCCACCATTGCGCGGTGGGGTTTTTTCTTTTATACTAAGTAAGGAGCAAGTTCGCTCACAATGCTTTCCGCATTTGCATCATCTGCATGAATGTGGAGCGTGATCGGTTTGGATAAATCTAAACTGAAAATACCCATGATTGATTTTGCATCGATTACGTATCTTCCTGATACTAAATCAAAATCATAATCAAATCTATTGATAAGATTAACAAATGTTTTTACTTTATCGATTGAATTTAATGAAATATCTACAGCTTTCATAAATAACCTCCTTGATTGTTGTTATCTATAGTTATCTTATGCTTATTGGCAACAAAAGTCAAGGAACAAATTACTTAAAACGACAGAGAGGATAATGATATGAAGAAAGTGGCTTTACACAACTTGGGTTGTAAAGTGAATGCATACGAAACAGAAGCGATGCAGGAATTATTGGAGAAGAACGGATATGAGATTGTTCCTTTTCAAGAAACTGCTGATATATATATTGTGAATACTTGTACCGTCACCAATATGGCTGACCGCAAATCACGTCAAATGCTACATCGTGCCAAGAAAATGAATCCCAATGCACTCGTTGTGGCGACGGGATGTTATGTGCAGGCAAAAGAAAATTCTGGTGAAATAGATGAATGCATCGATGTAATGATTGGCAATAATAAGAAAAAAGACTTGATTGAGATTTTGGAGCAGCATGTCCAAAGAGCAGTCATTGATATCAATCATACCAAAGAATATGAGCAGATGCATCTTAGTAAAACAGCGGAGCATACGAGAGCATATATTAAAGTCCAAGACGGCTGTAACCAATTTTGTACTTACTGCATTATTCCATTTGCAAGGGGGCGTGTGCGTAGTCGAGCAAAAGAGGATGTGATTCGGGAAGTAACTGATTTGGCAAACAACGGATATAAGGAGATTGTGCTTACGGGAATTCACTTGAGCTCTTACGGTGTTGATTTAGAGGGAGAGGATTTATTGTCCTTGATTCTTGCAGTACATGAAGTGCAAGGAATTGAGCGCATCCGTCTGGGTTCATTGGAACCAAGAATCATTACGGAGGAGTTTGCTGAAACAATAGCAAAACTTCCGAAAATGTGTCCCCATTTCCATCTGTCCCTGCAAAGTGGATGTGATGAAACTTTGCGTAGAATGAATCGAAGATATACGTCTGAAGAATATTATGAAAAATGCCAGCTCCTTCGAAAATATTTTAAAAATCCAGCGCTGACAACGGATATTATTGTGGGATTTCCGGGAGAAACAGAGGAGGAATTTGAAAAGTCAAAAGCGTTTGTTGATAAAGTGGATTTCTATGAGACACATGTATTCAAATATTCGAAGAGGCAGGGGACAAAGGCGGCTGTTATGGAGAATCAGGTGCCTGAACAAGTGAAAACAATTCGAAGCAATGTATTATTAGAACTTGACCGACAAAAAAGAGAAAAATATGAAGCAAATTTTGTTGGAAAAGAGGTAGAGGTGCTTATGGAAGAAAGCGTCCAAATCAATGGACAAACCTTTCAAGTCGGACATACGAAAGAGTATGTTAAAATTGCACTACAAACGGATAAAAATATGCAGAATCAAGTGACAAACGTGGAAATTGTCAGTCGGTCACAAATTATTCGTTGAATTTGACAAACAATTATATTAAAATAAAAAGAGGAATATAAGCAAAGGACGTGACAAGATGAATAGAATCAGTAATACACAATTTTTCCAAGTAGAGAACGGTCCTCAGATTCAAGCGAAAGACCTGCTCGAAATCGTATACCAGGCTTTGCGTGAGAAAGGATATAATCCGGTTAGTCAGATGGTTGGATATATTATGTCAGGAGACCCGACATACATTACAAGCCACAACGGTGCCAGAAGTTTAATTATGAAGATGGAACGTGATGAATTAGTAGAAGAAATGTTAAAGACTTATATTAATCATCATAATTGGGAATAATTGTATGAGGATTATGGGATTGGATTATGGTTCCAAGACCGTTGGCGTTGCGATTAGTGATTCACTTAGAATCACAGCACAGGGGATTGAAACCATTGAACGAAAAGAGGAGAACAAGTTGCGCCAGACGCTTGCAAGAATAGAAGCCTTGGTGCAAGAATATGAAGTGGAGAAGATTGTATTGGGATTTCCAAAGAATATGAACAATACAATCGGTGAGCGTGCGGAAAAATCTTTGGAGTTGAAAGAAAAGTTAGAGCGACGTATTGGTATTCCTGTTATCATGTGGGATGAACGGCTTACGACAGTTGAAGCGGAAAGAACACTGATGGAGAGTAATGTGAGAAGGGAAAACCGCAAAAAATATGTGGACAAGATTGCCGCGGTATTTATTTTGCAAGGTTACTTGGATTCACTTAGCATGGGCAAAGAATAGGAAAATAAGGGGAAAATATGGAGAAGATTAAATTTACATTTGAAGATACAAAAGAGGAAGTAGATTTTTTTGTGTTAGAACAGACAAGAGTAAACGGAAGAAACTATATCTTAGTAACGGATTCAGAAGAAGATGAAGCGGAGTGTCTTATTTTAAAAGATATGAGTGCAGCAGAAGAAGTGGAAAGTTTATACGAAATTGTAGAGGATGATGTGGAACTTTCAGCTGTCTTAAAAATATTTGAAGAATTGTTAGAAGATGTAGATATTGAGATGTAATGAGTTACGAAAGCTAGAACAGAAAGACATGGAGGTGTAATGTGAAAAAAACGAGTCACTCAAAATTAAAAATTATTCCAATCGGAGGATTGGAACAAATCGGGATGAATATTACTGCTTTTGAATATGAGGATACGATTGTTGTCGTGGATTGTGGTCTTGCATTTCCGGAGGATGATATGCTCGGAATTGACTTAGTTATTCCGGATGTCACATATTTGAAAGATAATATTAATAAAGTAAAGGGATTTGTGATTACACACGGTCACGAGGACCATATTGGAGCATTGGCTTATGTTTTAAGGGATATTAATGTTCCTATTTATGCAACGAAGCTTACCATCGGTGTAATTGAGAACAAGTTGCGCGAGCATGACATGCTTCGTAGTACAAGAAGAAAAGTAGTAACTTACGGACAGTCCATTAATTTGGGACAACTCCGTATAGAGTTTATTAAAACGAATCATAGTATTCAGGATGCTGCGGCCCTGGCAATTTACTCACCGGTAGGGACAGTGGTTCATACAGGTGACTTCAAGGTGGATTACACACCGGTATTTGGCGATGCGATTGATTTGCAACGTTTCGCGGAGATTGGCAAAAAAGGTGTGCTTGCGTTGATGTCTGATAGTACCAATGCTGAAAAAGCAGGATTTACACAGTCTGAACGAACAGTAGGTGTCACCTTTGATCATTTGTTTGCAGAACATTGCAACAGCCGAATTATTATTGCAACATTTGCTTCCAATGTAGATCGTGTGCAACAGATTATTCGTTCTGCCTGCAAATATGACAAGAAGGTGGTAGTGGAAGGTCGTAGTATGGTCAATATTATTACGACGGCTATGGAATTGGGATATCTTGATATTCCAAAGAACACCTTGATTGATATTGATGAATTGAAAAATTACCCGGATGAAAAGACGGTTCTTATTACCACGGGAAGTCAGGGAGAATCCATGGCTGCATTGTCAAGAATGGCAGCAGACATTCATAAAAAGGTTTCTATTAAACCGGGCGATACAGTTATTTTCAGTTCGTCACCAATTCCGGGAAATGAAAAAGCAGTTTCCCGTGTGGTAAATGAACTTTCACAAAAAGGTGCAAATGTAATCGTAAGAGATGCACATGTATCCGGACATGCATGCCAGGAAGAATTGAAGTTAATCTATTCTTTATTAAAACCGAAATATGCGATTCCGGTACATGGTGAATACCGTCATTTGAAAGCAAATGCAGGGATTGCAGAGGCACTTGGTGTACCGAAGGAAAACATTTTTATTATGCAGTCGGGAGATGTATTGGCTCTTGATGCAGACGAAGCGAAGGTTGTAGATAAAGTTCATACCGGAGCAATTCTGGTAGACGGTCTTGGAGTTGGAGATGTTGGAAACATCGTTTTACGAGACAGACAACATTTGGCAGAAGATGGTATCATGATTGTTGTTCTTACTTTAGAAAAGGGAACCAATCAGTTACTTGCAGGACCGGATATTGTGTCTAGAGGCTTTGTATATGTAAGAGAATCCGAAGGTTTGATGGAGGAAGCAAGGCAGATTTTATATGAGGCATTGGATAAATGCCTGCAAAATCGTTATGCGGACTGGAGCAGAATCAAACTGGTGATTCGTGATACTTTGAATGATTTTATTTGGAAGAAGACGAAGAGAAAACCAATGATTCTTCCGATTATTATGGATGTGTAGATTATGATAGTAGATGAACGTATCGTGACGTTTATCCATTCATTAGAGACAGAAAACAGTGAGATATTAGAGACCATAGAGAAAGAAGCTCTGGATACTTTTGTTCCGATTATTCGGAAAGAGATGCAGAGCTTTTTGAAGGTACTATTGGCGATAAAAAAGCCGAAAAGAATTTTAGAAGTAGGTACAGCTATTGGATTTTCTGCCATTCTTATGAGTGAATATGCGCCGGAAGATTGTAAAATTACAACAATAGAAAAATATGAAAAACGGATTCCAATTGCACTTGAAAATTTCAAACGTGCAGGGAAAGAGGATAAGATTACACTTATAGAAGGCGATGCATTGGATGTCCTAAAGGGACTGCAGGGTGAGTATGATTTTATCTTTATGGATGCGGCTAAAGGGCAATATATCTATTATATGCCGGAAGTGGTTCGCTTGCTTTCAAAGGATGGGGTATTGGTATCAGATAATGTTCTGCAGGATGGAGATATTATTGAATCCCGATTTGCGGTAGAAAGAAGAAATCGTACCATTCACAGCCGTATGCGAGAATATTTATATGAATTGAAGCACCATAAATTATTAGAGACATCTATTATACCATTGGGTGATGGAGTGGCGCTGAGTACAAAAGTAAGAGAGGAATAAAGGAATGGCAAGACATCCTGAATTATTGATTCCGGCAAGTAGCTTGGAAGTATTAAAGACAGCCGTTATCTTTGGAGCAGATGCGGTGTATATAGGCGGTGAGGCCTTCGGTCTTCGTGCAAAAGCAAAGAATTTTTCATTGGATGAGATGAGAGAAGGAATTCAATTCGCACATGAACATGATGTGAAGGTATATGTAACAGCCAATATTTTAGCACACAATTATGATTTGGCCGGTGTGAGAGAGTATTTTGAAGAGTTAAAGGAAATAAAACCGGATGGACTCATCATTGCTGACCCTGCAATTTTTGAGATTGCAGGTGAAGTGTGTCCAGAAATTGAGAGACATATCAGTACACAGGCAAACAATACAAACTATGGGACTTTTAATTTCTGGTACAAACAGGGAGCTACTCGCGTGGTAACTGCCAGAGAGTTGTCTTTGGAAGAAATCAAAGAAATTCGCGCAAACATTCCCGAAGATATGGAGATTGAGACCTTTGTACACGGTGCAATGTGTATTTCTTATTCCGGACGTTGTCTGCTGAGTAATTACATGGTTGGAAGAGATGCCAATCAGGGCGCCTGCACACATCCTTGTCGTTGGAAATATTCCATTGTGGAGGAAACCAGACCAGGTGAAGTGATGCCGGTGTTTGAAAATGAAAGAGGAACCTACATCTTTAATTCCAAAGACTTGTGTATGATAGAACACATTCCGGAGCTTATCGAGTCGGGTGTTGATAGCCTTAAGATAGAAGGGCGTATGAAAACGGCGCTCTATGTTGCTACAGTTGCCAGAACCTATCGAAAGGCAATTGATGACTACAAGAAGGATCCAGAACTTTATAAGCAAAACATGCCTTGGTATCTGGACCAGATTTCCAACTGCACATATCGACAATTTACGACAGGGTTCTTCTTTGGAAAACCGAACGAGGATAGTCAGATTTACGACAATAATACGTATGTCAAAGAATATACTTACCTTGGTATTATTGGGGAAGAAAAGGACGGAACCTACCGCATTGAACAGAGAAATAAATTTTCTGTTGGTGAAAAGATTGAGGTTATGAAACCAAATGGAGATAATGTGGAGGTTGTTGTAAAGCGTATTTTAACTGAGGATGGGGTGGAACAGGAAAGCGCTCCACATCCAAAGCAGGTATTGTATGTGGACCTCGGTATACCGGTTGATAAATATGATATCTTAAGAAGGCAGGAAGCTGCGGGCTAGAAGTAGTCTCGCAGCTTTTCTATTGCACTTTTTTCAATTCTGGAAACGTAGGAACGGCTGATTCCTAATTGTTCTGCAATCTCACGCTGGGTGTATTCTTCTTGATTATAAAGTCCATAACGCATCTTTAAGACCAGTCGTTCCCGTGGAGAAAGCACAGATTCGATTTTGTCATAAAGCAATACAATGTCATCTTTCAAGTCGATTTTTGATTGGATATCTGTGTCGTCAGCTTCCATAATGTCGTACAATTGAATTTCATTACCTTCTCGGTCAGTGCCAATTGGTTCATACAAGGAAACTTCTTTAGAAATTTTCTTGCGTGTTCGGAGCATCATCAGAATTTCGTTTTCGATACATCTGGCTGCATAGGTCCCTAATCGATTATTTTTGTCAGGATTAAAGGTAATGATTGCTTTGATTAATCCAATTGTTCCGATGGAAATCAAATCCTCTTGACTTTCCTCCAGATGCTGGTATTTTTTCATAACATGAGCTACTAATCGCAAGTTGCGCTCAATAAGAATGTGTTTCGCTTCTAAATCCCCTTCGAGGTATTTCTGTAGATAATATTGTTCCTCCTCCGCAGAAAGTGATGGTGGAAATGTTTTCAAGACAGCACCTCTGGGCATATTTAATACTAGTGTATGTCGGGACAAAAATGATTGTGCTTTTCCAAATATTTTCTTGCAGTCTATCAATGACTATGATACTATAATTGTACTTTATCTTTATCAAATCAGGCAAATCTGCCAGATTATTCAAAACAAACAATTTAATAATGAAAGGAGCGAGCGTACATTATGTTTAGTACGGTTTTATCTGCGACCCTTCAAGGACTTCGTGTGGAGTTTGTTCAGGTGGAAGCAGATGTAAGTAACGGACTCCCCATGTTTCATCTAGTGGGATATTTGTCCTCAGAAGTAAAAGAAGCAGGAGATCGTGTGAGAAGTGCTATCCGCAACTCGGGGTTTATATTGCCGGCAAAAAAGATGGTGATCAATCTATCACCTGCTAACATTAGAAAAAAAGGCACAATTTTTGACTTGCCGATTGCTGTCGCAGTACTTGCTGCATTGGAGGAATTTGACGAGGGGAAATTAAAGGATGTGCTATTTGTTGGTGAACTGAGTTTGGATGGCAGTGTCAAGCGAGTTCCTGGTATATTGCCAATTGTACTTGAGGCACAAAAACAGGGGATAAGAAGGTGTATTATACCAAGAGAAAATCAAAAGGAAGGTGAGTTAGTCAATGGGCTTCAAGTTATTGGAGTTAGTAACTTGAAAGAAGTGTGCAATCTATTAAAGAAAAAGGATATAGGCTGTGTTAAAAAATCTATAGAGCATAGTTCCTTGTTGAAAGAACCGGAAATTTACGAGGATTTTGCTGACATTAAAGGTCAACATTTAGTAAAACGAGCGGCAGAAATCGCTGTTGCGGGAAATCACAATCTGCTTCTACAGGGGGCAACAGGAGCGGGAAAAACGGCGATTGCAAAACGAATTCCAAGTATTTTGCCGTCGCTTACATTAGAGGAAAGCATAGAACTTACAATGGTTTACAGCATTTTGGGAGAAGTGGACCCGGAACATCCATTGATTAGCACGCGGCCATTTCGTGAAGTGAACTCCACCATAACACAGGCTGCACTTTTGGGAGGTGGCAAATACCCCAGACCGGGGGAAATAAGTTTGGCACACAAAGGAGTGTTGTTCTTAGATGAGATAGCGGAATTCCCGAGATATGTTATGGAATCGCTTAGAAAACCAATGGAAGATCATAATATTAAAATTGTGCGAGAAAAAGGCGAGTATGAGTTTCCGGCAGATTTTCTTCTGGTGGCGGCAATGAATCCTTGCCCCTGCGGAAACTATCCAGACTTGAATCGTTGTACTTGTACAACTGCCCAGATTCAAAATTATATTGGGAAATTAAGTCAGCCTTTTCTTGACCGAATAGACATTTGTGTAGAGGTGCAGAAGGTACAGTATTGCGATTTGGCCAATGACGCAAGGCGAGAGAGTTCGGTGGACATTCGCCAGCGTATTCTAAAGGCAAGAGAAGTACAGGCAGAACGATATAAGGGAGAAGGTATTTTGACAAACGCGCAGCTTAATATGCAGAGTATGGAGAAATTCTGTGCTCTTGGTGATTCAGAAAGAAATATTATGGAAGATGCGTACGAACGTCTGGGGCTGTCGGCACGCAGCTATCATAAGGTGCTTCGTGTTGCAAGAACCATTGCGGATTTAGAAGGAGCGGAGAACATAGCGGGGAAACATTTGCGAGAGGCGTTGGGATATCGAACAATTGAACATGGATATAGGAGGCATGGTAGATGAAGTATGAATATTGGTTTGCCAATCTAAAAGGAATCAGTAATCGTAGAAAGATGGAAATTCGGCAAAAAGTGACAAGTTTAGAACCTATATATAATATAGAAGAAACAGTGTTAAAACAAATCGAAATCCAGAAAAAAGAACGAGAAATAATCATAAAAAGCGCGAGAGAGTGGGAACTGGATGCACAGTATCACAAATTAGAACAACAGGGCATAGAATTTGTGCCAATTTCAGACCTTCGATATCCGGAACAATTGCATCATGTTACCACAGCACCATATGCACTTTATGTAAAGGGGAAACTGCCGGATGAAAACAAAAAGACAATTGCAATTGTCGGTGCAAGAGAATGCAGTCCTTATGGGGAATGCATGGCCAAAAAATTTGCGGAAAGTCTTGCGCGGGCAGGGATTCAAATTGTCAGTGGAATGGCAAGGGGAATCGATAGTTTCGCTCAGAAAGGGGCATTGGAAGCAGGTGGTGAAAGTTATGCGGTTCTTGGCTGCGGAGTAGATGTTTGCTATCCGCGGGACGCTATAGAACTTTACATGGATTTGCAAGAAAATGGCGGTATTATATCTGAGTTTCCTATAGGAACCAAACCACTGCCACAACATTTTCCGGCGAGAAATCGCATAATCAGTGGAATGGCGGATGCAATATTAGTTATTGAGGCAAAAGAAAAGAGTGGTTCTTTGATAACGGCTGATATGGCACTTGAACAAGGAAAGGAAGTTTATGCTCTTCCCGGCCCCGTAAATAGTGAATTGAGTAAGGGCTGTAACAGCTTGATAAAGCAGGGGGCAGGCGTACTTTTATCCCCGGAAGAATTGCTGGAAGATTGGGGGATTTATGGTAGTAAAAATCAACAAAAAAATAACCTGATGAAATTTCCTCTTGAAAGTGCAGAAAATATAGTGTATAGTTGTCTCGATTTCTACCCCAAAAATTTGGAACAACTTCTGAACATGACACAGTATTCGGTTTCGGAATTGTTAGATATCTTAATGGGGTTAGAATTAAAGGGATACATTAAGGAAATTTCAAAAAATAATTACGCTATTGTGGAGGAACAGTAATGGCACGTTATCTTGTAATCGTGGAATCGCCTGCAAAAGTTAAAACAATCAAAAAGTTCTTGGGAAGCAGTTATGAAGTGGTTGCTTCAAACGGTCATGTGCGTGATTTCCCGAAAAGTTCATTTGGGATTGACGTAGACAATGATTTTGAACCGAAATACATTACGATTCGAGGAAAGGGAGACCTTCTCGCTCATTTACGAAAGGAAGTAAAAAAGGCAGACAAAATTTATCTTGCAACTGACCCTGACCGCGAAGGAGAGGCGATTGCATGGCATTTATATATCGCCCTAAAGTTGGAAAATAAAAAGGTGTATCGTATTAGTTTTAACGAAATCACAAAGAATGCGGTGAAAGCATCTATCAAAGAGGCCAGAGAAATTGACATGGATTTGGTTGATGCACAGCAGGCAAGACGTGCATTGGATAGAATGGTGGGTTATAAAATCAGTCCACTCCTTTGGAATAAAGTAAAACGTGGATTGAGTGCAGGACGTGTGCAGTCAGTTGCTCTGCGTATCATTGCAGACCGCGAAGAAGAAATTAATGCATTTGTGCCAGAAGAATATTGGACTTTGGAAGTTGTTTTAAATGTGGTCGGTGAAAAGAAACCATTGATTGCGAAATACAATGGAAATATTCCTACGGAAGACAAGATGAATAAAGTGTTAAAAGAACTGGAAAATGCAAGTTATCTTGTAGAGGATATTAAAACAGGCGTCAGAAATAAGAAAGCACCACTTCCGTTTACAACCAGTACCTTGCAACAAGAAGCGTCAAAGGCATTGAATTTTGCTACACAGAAAACCATGCGAATAGCGCAACAGTTATATGAAGATGGTATTATTACGTACTTACGTACTGATTCCACCAGGGTATCGGAAGAAGCAGATGCAAAGGCAAGAGAATTTGTTGCAGAACAATATGGTGCTTCATATGTTGCAACAAGCAATAAAAAAACAGGTGAAAGTAAGAAAATACAGGACGCTCATGAAGCAATTCGTCCGACTGATGTGACAAAAACACCTGCTGTGTTAAAGGATTCTCTGTCAAGAGATAATCTTCGCCTGTATCAGTTGATTTGGAAACGTTTTGTTGCCAGCAGAATGATGCCTGCAAAATACGAAACAATAACGGTAAAAATAGGAGCAGGAAAACATCGTTTCTCTGTGACAACGTCAAATATTAAATTCGAAGGTTTCCGTGCAGTATACATTGAGGCTGATGAGGAAAAAGAAGAAAGCAATGTACTTGTAAAACGCATCAACAAAGATTCGCAGCTCACGCTGGATTCTTATGAGCCAAAACAGCATTTTACACAACCACCTGCGCATTTTACAGAAGCTACGCTGGTAAAAGCATTGGAGGAACTTGGAATTGGTCGTCCGAGTACCTATGCGCCGACCATTTCTACAATTATTGCAAGAAGGTATGTGGCAAAGGAAAATAAAAACCTTTATATCACTGAGATAGGGGAAGTTGTTAACGATATTATGAAGCAATCCTTTGGAAGCATTGTGGATGTAAGCTTTACTGCAAATATGGAAGGGCTTCTTGATATGGTTGCAGAAGGTAAAGTTCATTGGAAAACAGTGACAAGTAATTTCTATCCGGACTTGGCAGAAGCAGTAGAACAGGCTGAGAAAGAACTGGAAAAAGTCAGCATTGCGGATGAAGAAACAGATGTCATTTGTGAAGAATGTGGACGAAACATGGTTATTAAATACGGACCACATGGTAAGTTTTTGGCATGTCCAGGGTTCCCGGTATGTAGGAATACAAAGATGTATTTAGAAAAAATCGGAGTAGCGTGTCCGGTGTGCGGCAAAGATGTCGTGATTCGAAAGACGAAAAAAGGCAGAAAATATTACGGTTGCGAGGACAATCCGAATTGTGAATATATGTCTTGGAAAAAGCCTGTGTAAAATGTAACGACCTAATTTTCTGACAAAAACTTGAAATAACCAAAATTGTATGATAATATATAGAATCATGTGGTGGAGGAAGAAAGATGAGTGTACAGTTACTAGATAAAACAAGAAAAATCAACAAATTGTTGCATAATAATAGTTCGAGTAAAGTAGTATTTAATGATATCTGTGATGTATTGACTGATATCATGGAATCCAATGTGCTGGTTGTTAGTAAAAAGGGAAAAGTTTTAGGTGTAGGACAATGTGCGGGAGTTGCATTGATTCAAGAATTAATTCCTAATAAAGTAGGTAATTATGTTGACGAGATGTTAAATGAAAGAATGCTTAATGTTTTATCTACCAAAGAAAATGTAAATCTCCAGACACTTGGTTTTTCACAGGAGGTTGCAAAGGGTTATCAAGCAATTGTAACCCCAATCGATATCGCTGGAGAGAGATTGGGAACTTTGTTTATGTACAAGACAAATAACTCATACGAGATTGATGATATTATTTTGAGCGAATACGGTACGACTGTTGTTGGACTTGAGATGCTTCGTTCTGTAAATGAGGAAAACGCGGAAGAGATTCGAAAAGAGCAGATCGTACAGTCTGCGATTGGAACCCTATCATTCTCTGAATTGGAAGCCATTATTCATATTTTTGATGAACTGGAAGGTAAGGAAGGTATTTTGGTTGCAAGTAAAATTGCTGACCGTGTTGGAATTACCCGTTCTGTTATTGTGAATGCACTTCGCAAATTTGAAAGTGCAGGTGTAATAGAATCACGCTCCTCAGGAATGAAAGGAACTTATATTAAAGTTGTAAATGACGTGATTTTTGATGAGCTGGCTGCGATTAAAAAACGTAGAATGGGATAACAAAAGATAAAGGGAATCAGAGATGATTTCCTTTTTCTTATTATTAAATACAGGAGGCAGAACAAATGAAAAAGGTTGACAGGGTAGAAATAAAAATGAATAAGCAGTTATGTACAGGAACAGTATTAGATGAACAGGTTTATTTCTGTGATTTGTTGAAATATGATGGAAAAAATGAGACATTATACTTTGAATTGAAGGATGCAGAACTAACAACATTTTCGTTAGATGCAATCTATGATTGTAAATTGCAAGCCGGGACAGAAGTGCTGGAATGCACCGGAAGGATAAAGGAAAGATACAGTCAAGGAAATAAAAAAGTATTAAAATTTATAATAAAAAATGGTTTTTATAAAATAAACATAAAGTTTGTTGACAAATAAAGGGCAGAGTGATATTTTATTACTAGATTGAATTTAGCACTCAAAACAAGAGAGTGCTAATAAGAGAAAAATATAATTAAGGAGGAAATAGATATGAAATTAGTACCATTGGGAGACAGAGTTGTTTTAAAACAAGTAGAAGTGGAAGAAACAACGAAATCCGGCATTGTATTACCGGGACAGACGAAAGAAAAACCACAACAGGCAGAGGTTGTTGCTGTTGGACCGGGCGGGTTGATTGATGGCAAAGAAGTGACTATGCTTGTAGAAGTAGGCGACAAAGTTATTTATTCCAAATATGCTGGAACAGAAGTAGAACTTGACGGAACAGAATATCTTGTTGTAAAACAAAACGATATTTTAGCTGTGATTAAATAATTAGGAGGCAGATTATTATGGCAAAAGAGATTAAATACGGCGCAGAAGCCAGAGAAGCATTAGAAGCTGGTGTGAATAAATTAGCGAACACAGTAAGAGTAACTATTGGACCAAAAGGAAGAAACGTAGTATTGGATAAGCAATTTGGTGCACCACTTATTACAAATGATGGTGTAACTATTGCAAAAGAAATTGAATTAGAAGATGCATTTGAAAATATGGGTGCACAACTCATTCGTGAGGTTGCTGCAAAGACAAATGATGTTGCTGGTGACGGAACTACAACAGCAACAGTTCTCGCACAAGCAATGGTTCAGGAAGGGATGAAGAATCTTGCAGCAGGAGCAAACCCAATTGTGCTTCGTAAGGGAATGAAGAAAGCAACGGAAGTGGCTGTAAATGCAATTGCAGCTATGAGCAGCAAAGTAGAGAGCAAAGACAGAATTGCAAATGTTGCAGCGATTTCTGCAGGTGATGTAGAAGTAGGAGCAATGGTTGCTGATGCAATGGAAAAAGTTTCTAATGATGGTGTTATTACAATCGAAGAATCTAAGACAATGAAGACTGAATTAGATTTAGTAGAAGGTATGCAATTTGACCGCGGATATATCTCTGCTTACATGGCAACTGATATGGAAAAAATGGAAGCTGTATTAGATAATCCATATATCTTAATTACAGATAAAAAGATTACAAATATTCAAGATTTACTTCCTGTTTTGGAACAAATCGTACAATCAGGAGCTAGATTGTTGATCATTGCAGAGGATATCGAAGGTGAAGCACTTACAACGTTAATCGTGAATAAGTTGCGTGGAACATTCAATGTTGTTGCTGTAAAAGCACCTGGATATGGTGATAGAAGAAAAGCAATGTTAGAGGATATTGCTATCTTAACAGGTGGTCAGGTGATCTCAGAAGAAGTTGGATTAGACTTAAAAGAAGCAACACTTGATATGCTTGGACGTGCAAAATCTGTAAAAGTACAGAAGGAAAACACAGTGATTGTTGACGGTATGGGCGACAAGGCAAGAATTGCAGGACGTGTTGCACAGATTAAAGCGCAAATCGAAGAAACAACATCTGAATTCGATAGAGAAAAATTGCAAGAAAGACTTGCTAAATTAGCAGGTGGTGTTGCAGTAATTCGTGTTGGTGCGGCTACAGAAACAGAAATGAAAGAAGCAAAACTCCGTATGGAAGATGCTTTGTCTGCAGCAAAAGCAGCAGTAGAAGAAGGTATTGTAGCAGGTGGTGGTTCTGCGTATATCCATGCTTCAAAAGAAGTTGCAAAATTGGCAGAAGAGTTAGAAGGTGATGAAAAGACCGGTGTGAAGATTATTCTGAAAGCTTTAGAAGCACCGCTTTATCACATTGCTGCCAATGCAGGTTTAGAAGGAGCCGTTATTATTAACAAAGTCAGAGAACAAGAACCGGGCATTGGTTTTGATGCATACAAAGAAGAATATGTAGATATGGTGAAGGCGGGTATCCTTGATCCGGCTAAAGTTACCAGAAGCGCACTTCAAAATGCAACTAGCGTGGCATCTACATTATTAACAACCGAATCAGTAGTGGCTAACATCAAAGAAGATACACCAGCTATGCCAGCAGGTGGCGGAATGGGAATGATGTAATTATCACAAGTATAGAAGGAACTCCAAAAGGGGTTCCTTTTTTATAAAATATTCATGAACTAGGTGTTGTTAAGAAACCCCATAATGTGTTACAATATATAAAATACATGTTTGGACGGAGGTTTCAAATGAGCGAATACATGACAGAACAATTAATAAAGAGGAAAACGACAGTGAAAGATACGGCGATTAAGTTTGGTTTAATTGCACTGACAGCCCTGTCGCTATTACTTAGTGGGAATATAATTTTTATGATTCTTTTTGTAGTGCTAATAATCGTAGATTATTATGTACTACGAAGAATGGATGTAGAATATGAATACACCTATTTTAGTGGGGAACTTGACATTGCAAAGGTTATGAATAAGCAGTTCCGCAAGGAAGTATTCTCTACAAACGTTAAGGAAGAGATGGAGCTTGTGGCACCGTCAGACCATGGAGATTTAAAGTATCATCAGGTTACTAAGACTTTGGATTTTTCTTCCAAATTTCCGGAACACAAAACATACACAATGGTGACATTATATAAGGGGCAAAAAGTCAAAGTTATTTTTGAACCAAATGAAAAATTATTAAACAATTTGAGAGATACGGCACCACGAAAAGTTATATTTTAGACTTGACAATAAACAAGCTTTTTAGTATGATATGACACTATAAACCAAAAGAAAACAGAAAGCGAGGAAGATGAAAGTATGGGAACAATTATTGGAGATGGCATTACATTTGACGATGTGCTTTTAGTACCTGCTTATTCAGAGGTAATTCCAAACCAAGTAGATTTATCTACGAATTTAACTAAGACAATTCGATTAAATATCCCTATGATGAGTGCGGGTATGGATACGGTTACAGAACACCGTATGGCTATTGCAATGGCTCGTCAAGGCGGAATTGGTATTATTCATAAAAATATGTCCATTGAGGCTCAGGCAGAAGAAGTAGATAAGGTAAAACGTTCAGAAAACGGCGTTATTACGGACCCATTTTCATTGTCGCCAGAACATACATTACATGATGCGAACGAATTGATGGCAAAATTCCGTATTTCAGGAGTGCCTATTACAGAAGGAAAGAAATTAGTTGGTATCATTACAAATCGTGATTTGAAGTTTGAAGAAGATTTTTCTAAGAAAATCAAAGAATCGATGACTTCAGAAGGTCTTATTACTGCATTGGAAGGAACCACATTAGAAGAGGCTAAATCCATTCTTGCAAGAGCTAGAAAAGAAAAATTACCTATCGTTGATAAGGATTTCAACTTAAAGGGATTAATTACAATTAAAGATATTGAAAAACAAATCAAATATCCGAACTCTGCAAAAGATGCACAGGGACGTCTCCTTTGCGGTGCTGCAGTGGGTATTACAGCTAATGTTTTGGACCGTGTGGATGCACTTGTGCAAGCAAAAGTAGATGTTGTTGTTATGGACTCAGCACATGGTCATTCTGCAAACGTTATTCGTACAGTGAAGATGGTAAAAGAAAAATATCCGGATCTTCCTGTAATTGCAGGTAATGTTGCAACCGGTGAAGCTACAAGAGCATTAATTGAAGCTGGTGTGGATGCCGTTAAAGTAGGTATTGGACCTGGTTCTATCTGTACAACACGTGTTGTTGCGGGTATTGGTGTTCCGCAAATTACAGCAGTTATGGATTGTTATGCAGTAGCCAAAGAGTATGGCGTTCCGATTATTGCAGATGGTGGTATTAAGTATTCCGGAGATATGACAAAGGCAATTGCTGCAGGTGCTAACGTATGTATGATGGGAAGCATTTTTGCAGGATGTGACGAAAGTCCAGGAAACTTTGAGTTGTTCCAAGGAAGAAAATACAAAGTATATCGTGGTATGGGTTCTATCGCAGCCATGGAAAATGGAAGCAAGGACCGTTATTTCCAAGCGGATGCGAAGAAATTAGTTCCGGAAGGTGTGGAAGGTCGTGTGGCATACAAAGGTTTAGTAGAAGACACGGTATTCCAATTGCTCGGCGGACTTCGTTCTGGTATGGGTTACTGCGGTACTCCTACAATTGAAGAATTGAAGGAAAGAGGAAGATTCGTTAAAATTTCTGCAGCTTCGTTAAAAGAAAGTCACCCACATGACATTCACATTACAAAAGAAGCTCCGAACTATAGCGTAGACCAAGCATAATATGATAATATTAATGAGGCGTGTTTTGTAACATGCCTCATTCTTATATGGATGAAAAATTAAAAAAGTCCTAAGAAACTTCTAAGGAAGTGTTTACGCATTTTTTTTATATGATGATATAATAATGGTAATAAATGCAAAAGAGGGGAATAATATGGCAAAAAAGTACAAAAGGCGTAGAAAAACCAGATTTCGAAGACGTGTGAAACTTTATACCAGAGTGGGAATGTTTTTGCTTATCACATTAATGGTAGTGCTTGTGGGAATGAAGTTTTTTGAAATCGGTCCGTTTGGCAATCAATATGTGGAACAGGATGAGACCCAAATGCGTCTTGATAAGCCGGATATAGATGTCCAACTTTTGACCATCAATCCATATTCAAGACCGGGCACACAGAGTGAGAAGATTAAGAATATTGTCATTCACTATACTGCCAATCCGGGTACAACTGCAAAGCAGAACCGAAATTATTTTGAAGGCTTGAAAGATGGAAGAACGACAAAGGCAAGCAGCCATTTTATTGTCGGTCTTGAGGGAGAGATTGTACAATGTGTACCGACTTGGGAGGTTGCTTATGCCTCTAATCACCGCAATTCCGATACGGTTTCTATTGAGACTTCTCACAAAACGAGCGATGGAACATACACAAAAGAGACATATAAGTCTATGGTTGAATTAACTGCATGGCTTTGTGAGAAATTTGGCTTGACAGAACAGGATATTATTAGGCATTATGATATTACAGGTAAGATATGCCCGAAATATTTTGTCGAGGATGAAGAAGCTTGGAAGCAGTTTCGGCTAGATGTAAAGAGTATACTGGAGGATAATTGATGTGATAAACATATTTTTAATTGGCTTCATGGGTTCTGGGAAAAGCACAGTTGCCTCTTGCTTAGCAAAAAAATATGGAATGGAAATCGTTGAAATGGACCAGGTCATCGTGGAGCGTGAAGGAATGAGTATTTCGGATCTTTTTGCACATAAAGGGGAAATATATTTTCGCGATGTGGAGTCCCAATTGTTAATAGAGATACAGGAAAAACAAGATAGAGTTATATCTTGCGGTGGTGGTGTTGTGCTTCGTGAACAAAACGTAAAAGAAATGAAGAAATGCGGAAAAGTTGTGCTTTTGAACGCCAGACCGGAAACCATCTTGGAACGTGTGAGAGATGATGAGAACAGACCACTTCTTCAGGGGAACAAGGATGTGAAATTCATTAGTGACATGATGAAACAAAGGCGTCCTAAATATGAGGAGGCAGCTGATTTTGTTGTCGAGACAGATGGAAAAGATGCAGAAGAAATCTGCAAAGAGATTTTTGATAGAATAGGAGAGTAGTGTATGTTTGAAATGTTTTTTCCGGACGATTATGTTGCTTCAACATATATTATACCATTTGAAAAGTTATACGAGGAAGGTTATCGAGGAATCATTTTCGATATAGACAATACGCTTGTTATGCATGGGGCACCGGCAGATGAGCGTGCAAAAAATTTGTTTGTAAGATTAAAGATGCTTGGATTTGAGTGTTGTTTGCTATCCAATAATCAGGAGCCTAGAGTGAAAAAGTTCAATGATGATGTAAATGTGCATTATATTTTTGATGCACACAAACCTTCTACAAAGAACTATGAGAGAGCAATGAAACTTATGGGAACGAATAAAACAAATACGATTTTTATTGGGGACCAATTGTTTACAGATGTGTGGGGAGCGAAACGTACAGGGATTCGAAATATTCTGGTTAAGCCAATTCATCCGAAGGAAGAAATACAGATTGTAATAAAGAGAAGATTAGAAAAGATTGTTTTATATTTTTATAAGAAATCGAAACGAAAAAAATAATCAAAAACGTCTACAATGCATGTTTGTAGACGTTTTTCGACATTTCTATGAAAAATATTTTGCTTTCATTATATCGATTGGCATTTCCTGACCGGTCCATAGTTTGAAGGATTCAGCACCTTGATATAGGAGCATATACAGACCATTAAAGGTCTGACAACCAGCTTCTTTTGCTAGTTTCATGAGCAACGTTTCACGAGGATTATAGATAATATCAGACACAATTAAGTCTTTATGGAACATAGTGCTATCTGTGATGATGGAGTGCTCTGTATCTGGAGCCATACCTACAGAGGTTCCGTTTATTAAAATTGCACTGTCGTTAATTTCGCGCTTTAAGACAGATGCATCTTCATAGTCATATAATCTTATTTTACAAGTAGTGCGCTCCATTAACTTATCAATAATTTTTTGGGCACGCTCAAAATTGTTACTACGACTATTGAATATGGAAATTTCAGATACGCCGTCAAGTGCGGCCTGTACAAATATTGCCGTTGCGGCGCCGCCTGCACCGAGCAAAGTCATTTTTTTTCCAATGATATCATGGCCGGCATCCTGTACAGCACGCATGTATCCGGTGCCGTCGGTTGTATGACCGATCAAGATACCGTTGTCATTTACGACTGTATTTACTGCGCCGCTAATTTCCGCAGCAGGAGTCAGTTTATTGCACAGAGAAGGCATAATGTTTTTGCCAGGCATTGTCACGTTGAAACCACGCACATTTAATGCGCGGAGTCCATTTACTGCGGCTTCCATATGTTTCGCATCCACATCAAACGCCAAATAAACGTAGTCTAAATTTAACTGTTTGAAAGCCTCGTTGTGCATCATCGGCGAGATGCTATGTGAAACAGGACTGCCTAAAAGTCCGGTCAAAATTGTGTGTCCGGTAATTTCTTTCATGTGTGAAAACTCCTTTTATACATGGATTACTTCTTAACTTTAAAGCGAAAAAGCAAAAAAGTCAAGTAAATGGTTGAAATATAAAAGAGATTGACTTATGATTAAAAAAAAGAAACGAGGAACCGAATGTGAATACAGTGAAGGTAAGAGAACTTATAATTGGTGAAGGAATGCCAAAGATTTGTGTTCCGATTGTTGAACATACGAGGGCCGGAATTCTAAAAATAGCAAAAGAAATTGTAAACTCATCGGCAGATATGGTTGAGTGGCGAGTGGATTGGTTTGAAGCCGTATTTGACATAGAAGAAGTTGGAACAGTAGCAACAGAACTTCGTCAAATATTAGGGGAACTGCCGCTGCTGGTTACATTTCGCACCAAAGCAGAAGGTGGGGAGAGGGAGATTGCTCCAGACCAGTATAAAAAGTTATTACTTGCTGTTGCCGCAAACCCGTCTGTTGATATGGTAGATGTAGAGGTGTTTTTCGATAACGAAGTTGCACAATTGATTTGTGATTTGAAGGACCGGGGTGTCATTGTTGTTGCTTCGAATCACGATTTTGAAGGCACACCGTCGAAAGAAGAAATCATCAGAAGGTTATGCTATATGCAAGAGGTTGGTGCAGACATTCTTAAAATGGCAGTTATGCCGAAAGAACAGAGTGATGTAGTTACTTTGATGGATGCAACGAAAGAAATTGCATCAAAGTATGCAAAACATCCTGTTGTTACAATGTCTATGTCCGAAATGGGAATTGTCAGCAGGCTGGAGGGACAGTTGTTTGGCTCGTGTGTTACGTTTGGGGCATTAAAGAAAACTTCTGCACCGGGACAAATCAATGTAGAGAAACTAAAAAAAGGGCTTGAAAAAGTAAACAATTTAGTATAAAATCATTTTTATAAGTATGCTCTGTAATAAATGGATATGATGCAGAGATAAACAAGGAGGACAAAAATGATTAGCGCAAGTGATTTTAGAAACGGTATTACATTTGAAATTAATGGACAACCACATGTAATTCTTGAATTTCAACATGTAAAACCAGGTAAAGGTGCTGCCTTTGTAAGAACGAAATATAAAAACATTTTAACTGGAGCCACAAGAGAAGAAGCATTCAATCCAAATGACAGATTTCCAAAGGCTCACATCGAAAAGAAGAAAATGCAGTACTTATATAATGATGGTGAACTTTATTATTTCATGGATCCAGAGACATATGATCAGATTCCGCTTACTTATGATGATGTAGAAGCTGCAATCAAATATGTTAGAGAGAATGATGAAGTTACAATTCAATTTTTCCAAGGAAAAGCATTCAGTGTAGAAGCACCTAACTTTGTTAATTTAACAATTACTGAAACAGAACCAGGTGTAAAAGGCAATACAGCTACTAACGTAACAAAACCGGCTACAGTTGAAACAGGTGCGGTTGTTATGGTTCCTATCTTTATTGAAGAGGGCGAAATGATCCAAATCGATACAAGAACAGGTGAATACTTAGGTAGAGCAAAAGAATAATTTATTATAAGAATAAGGCGTATGATTTGAGGAAATCATACGCCCATTTTCTTTTTGGAAAACTTTGCATTTAAAAGAATTTTCGCTAGACATGTTGGTAGAAATAGGTATAATATGAGTATAAGTATGAACATATGGAGGATAAAAGTATGAAACGTTCAGAAATTAATAAAGCTTTAAAAGAATTAGAAGCAATGTGTGAAAAGTATCATTGCTATTTGCCACCGTTTTGTCATTTTACACCGGAAGAATGGCAGAATATCGGTCACGAATATGATGAGGTACGCGATTGTATGCTTGGATGGGATATTACCGACTACGGCATGAATGATTTTGACAAGTTTGGATTTTCATTAATCACAATCCGTAATGGTAATCGAGCAATGGAAGATAAATATCCGAAGGTATATGCAGAAAAATTATTATATTTAAAAGAAGGTCAATACGCACCAAATCATTTCCACTGGTATAAAACAGAAGATATCATTAACCGTGGAGGCGGAAATGTTTTGATTCGTGTTTATAATTCTTTGGAAAATGAGGAGATTGATTACGAGTCAGACGTAACCGTACATACAGACGGAAGAACTTATACTGTTCCGGCAGGAACTCAGATTCGTTTAACACCTGGCGAAAGTATTCATGTACAACAATTCTTGTATCATGATTTCGCTGTAGAAGAAGGAACAGGTCCGGTACTATTGGGCGAAGTAAGTCAATGTAACGATGATAATACAGATAATCGTTTTAATCCGCCGGTTGGAAGATTCCCAGAGATTGAAGAGGATGAAGCACCATATCGTTTGCTTTGCAACGAATATCCGGTAGCGAAATAATTTGTGCGAGGTATTGACATGGAAAAGAAAATAGATGTTTTAGCATTGGGCGAACTTTTGATTGATTTCACACACAATGGTGTGAGCAATCAGGGAAATGGCTTGTTTGAAGCAAATCCGGGTGGAGCACCATGTAATGTTCTTGCGATGTTAAATAATTTAGGACACAAGACAGCTTTTATGGGAAAAGTGGGGAACGATATTTTTGGTCGTTTACTGAAAAAGACATTGGAAGAATTGTCTATTAATACGGATTATATGCAGATGGATGAAGAGGTACGTACTACTTTAGCGTTTGTTGCAAATGATGAGACTGGAGACAGAAGCTTTTCATTCTATCGCAATCCTGGTGCAGACATGATGTTTACCGAGGACGAAGTGAGCGAAGAAGCTATTTGTTCTTCGAGAATCTTTCATTTTGGAACTCTTTCCATGACACATGAGGGCGTGAGAAAGGCAACAAAGAAGGCACTTGATATAGCAAAGAAAAATGACGTTTTAATCTCTTTTGACCCGAATTTGCGTGAATCTTTGTGGGATTCTTTGGAGGAGGCAAAAGAACAGTTCGCATACGGAATGGGATACTGTGACGTTTTGAAGATTTCAGATAATGAAATTCAATGGTTTACAGGAGAAGAAGACTATGATAAAGGTATTCAAATTTTGAAAGACACCTATCATATCCCATTGATTTTACTGTCACTTGGTCGAGATGGAAGCCGTGCGTATTATAAAGATATGCGCGTGGAAGTTCCGGCGTTCGTTCAAGAAAATACAATTGAAACAACAGGAGCAGGGGATACATTCTTTGGAAGCTCTTTGCATTTTGTACTTGAAAAAGGTTTAGATAATTTGCAAGAGGAAGATTTAAAAGAAATGCTTACATTTGCAAATGCAGCAGCATCTATTATTACCACAAAAAAAGGTGCGCTGAAAGTAATGCCTTCGAAAGATGAGGTTGAAACATGGTTAGACTAATTATGCATGGCTGCAATGGGAAAATGGGCCAGGTTATCACGAAAATTGTAAAAGAAGATGCAAATGCAGAGATAGTTGCAGGTGTTGACAAATATCAAGGAATTCAAAATGAGTATCCTGTATTTTCTGATATTACAGAATGTGATGTGGAAGCAGATGTTGTCATTGATTTTTCCAATGCAGCAGCAGTAGACGGACTTTTGGATTTTTGTGTAAACAAACAAGTTCCGGTAGTTCTATGTACTACAGGATTGTCAGAAGAACAACTTGCAAAGGTCAAAGAGACAAGTGAAAAAGTGGCAGTGTTGAAGTCTGCAAATATGTCGCTTGGAATAAATATGTTATTAAAACTTCTTCAGGATGCTACAAAGATTTTGGCGCCGGCAGGTTATGATATTGAGATTGTAGAAAAACATCACAATCAGAAAGTAGATGCGCCAAGTGGAACTGCACTTGCGTTGGCGGACTCCATTAACGAAGTATTAGATAACGAATATGATTATAAATATGACAGAAGCCAAGAACGTAAGAAACGTGATAAAAAAGAAATTGGTATTTCAGCAGTTCGTGGCGGAACAATCGTGGGAGAACATGAAGTGATTTATGCCGGCGAGGATGAAGTGATTGAATTCAAGCATACGGCATACTCCAAGGCAGTATTTGCAAAAGGTGCAGTAGAAGCTGCGAAGTTTTTAAAAGGCAAAGGTCCGGGCATGTATGGCATGCAGGATGTGATTGTATTTTAACAAAAATTTGTGTAAAAAAATCCCAATTCATGATTTGTATATATTTGTGAGAAAAGCAAATATTATTACCAAGAAGCAATTCTTACAAAATCATACAAGTACATGAAAGGGAGACAATTATGAAAAACTTCAAAAAAGCAATAATAGCGATGTTGTGTTTATGTATCATGTTAGGTGTAACCGCATGTGGTGCCAGAAATAATGACGGCACAGGAAATGACGGTACTAACAACACCACAAACGACAGAAACAATGATGTTACAGACGGTACAGATAAAAGAAACAATGATAACGGTGGTGTGATTGATGATGTCGGTGATGCAACAGGAAATGTCATTGATGATATTGGAAATGGTGTAGAAAATATCACAGACGATGTTACAGGAAACGACAATAACAACAATAACACAAACAAAGATAATAATATGAATCGATAATCACTAAGGGAACGTTTTGAAAAAAGACGTTCCTTTTTTGCATTCTAATGAGAAAAGTGTTATACTATTACATGTTTGTAACTATTTTTTGAGTAAATGGAGAAAACAATGAAATTCAGACCATGTATTGATATTCATAACGGAAAAGTAAAACAGATTGTAGGCGGTTCTCTGAAGGACGAAGGAAATCAGGCAATTACGAATTTTGCTTCGGAACTGGGGGCGGATTATTACGCTGAAAAATATAAAAAAGATGGACTCGTTGGGGGACATATTATTCTGCTTAACTCCAAGACGTCAGAGTATTATGAGGCTACAAAAGAGCAAGCTATGCTAGCGCTTCGTACATACCCACTGGGGCTTCAGATTGGCGGCGGAATTACAGCAGAAAATGCAGCAGAGTATATAGACGCCGGGGCCAGCCATGTGATTGTAACTTCCTATGTGTTTAAAGACGGAGAAATCCATTGGGAGAATCTTAAGAAACTAGTGAAAGCAGTTGGGAAAGAACATGTGGTTCTGGATCTCAGTTGTCGCAAGAAGGATGGAAAATACTATGTGGTGACAGATAGATGGCAGACATTTACCAACGTAGAAGTAACACCACAATTGTTAGATGACATATCACAATACTGTGATGAGTTCTTAGTGCATGGAGTTGACGTGGAAGGGAAGTCTTCTGGTGTAGAGCTGGAATTAGTGAAGATTCTTGCAGACTGGAATAAAATTCCGATTACTTATGCAGGCGGAATCGGGAGCTTGGAAGACCTAAAAGAGTTTGAAAAGGTCAGCGAAGGAAAACTGGATTTTACAATCGGAAGTGCATTGGATTTATTCGGTGGAAAAATTCCGTATGAAATCGTAAAGAATCTCTAAAGTTGGTTGAACAAAATACCATTAAGTGTTAAAATAAAATTTACAGTAAATTTTGGGAAAGTAATAAAAGTTAAGGAGCTAAGAATGAAGTTATTCGAAAAAATATTTGGAACACATAGTGAAAACGAATTAAAGAGAATTTATCCGATTGCAGACCGTATTGAAGCAATGGAAGCGGACATGCAGAAGCTGTCGGATGAAGAATTGAAAAATAAAACAAACGAATTTAAAGAGCGTTTGGCAAATGGAGAAACCTTAGATGACATTTTGCCGGAAGCATATGCGGTAGTAAGAGAGGCTGCAACCAGAGTGCTTGGTATGAGACATTACCGCGTACAGTTAATCGGTGGTATTATTCTTCACCAAGGACGTATTGCAGAAATGAGAACCGGTGAAGGTAAGACCTTGGTTTCAACATTGCCGGCATATTTGAATGCCTTGACCGGTGAAGGCGTGCATGTGGTAACAGTTAACGATTACCTAGCAAAGCGTGATGCAGACTGGATGGGTGAAGTACATCGATTTTTAGGTCTGACAGTTGGCGTTGTATTAAATGACATGGACAAGGATGAACGTCGTGCAGCTTACGAGTGTGATATTACTTATGTTACCAATAACGAGCTTGGTTTCGATTACCTGAGAGACAACATGGTAATTTACAAGGAGCAGTTGGTACAAAGAGGACTGAAATATGCCATCATCGATGAGGTTGACTCGGTTCTTATTGACGAAGCCAGAACACCGCTTATTATTTCCGGACAAAGCGGAAAGTCAACAAAATTATACGAAGCCTGCGATATCCTTGCAAGACAACTGCAACGTGGAGAGGCAAGCGGCGAATTTTCAAAAATGAATGCAATCATGGGTGAAGAAATCGAAGAAACCGGTGATTACATTGTAAATGAAAAGGATAAACAAGTAAGTTTGACAGCAGATGGTGTTGCAAAGGTAGAGCAATTCTTCCATATTGACAACCTCGCAGATGCAGAGCACTTGGAGATTCAGCACCATGTCATTTTGGCACTTCGCGCACATAACTTGATGTTCAGAGACCAGAACTATGTGGTAACAGAAGATGGACAAGTTATGATTGTAGATGAATTTACCGGACGTATCATGCCGGGACGTCGTTATTCAGACGGTCTTCATCAGGCAATTGAAGCGAAAGAGCATGTAAAGGTAAAACGTGAAAGCAAGACACTTGCAACGATTACATTCCAGAACTTATTTAATAAGTTTGATAAGAAATGTGGTATGACAGGTACCGCTCTTACAGAAGAACAGGAATTTCGTGATATTTACGGCATGGACGTTGTCGAGATTCCGACCAATGTTCCTGTACAGAGAAAAGATTTGGATGACGCCGTATACAAGACACAACGTGAAAAATTCTTGGCAGTTGTGGATGAAGTAGAACGTGCACATGCAAACGGACAACCGGTATTGGTTGGTACAATTACAATTGAAACTTCAGAATTATTAAGTAAGCTTTTGAAAAAGAGAGGCATTCCGCATAACGTATTGAACGCCAAGTTCCATGCACAGGAAGCGGAGATTGTAGCGCAGGCCGGTGTTCACGGAGCAGTTACGATTGCAACCAACATGGCTGGTCGTGGTACGGATATTAAGCTTGATGAGGAAGCAAAAGCAGCAGGCGGTCTTAAAATCATTGGTACAGAGCGTCACGAATCCAGACGTATCGACAATCAGTTGCGTGGTCGTTCCGGACGTCAGGGAGATCCGGGTGAATCTAGATTCTATATTTCTCTGGAAGACGATTTGATGAGACTCTTTGGCTCTGAAAGATTGATGAGTGTATTTAATACATTGGGTGTGGCAGACGGTGAACAGATTGAACACAAGATGCTTTCCAATGCCATTGAAAGAGCACAGCAAAAGATTGAAAGCAACAACTTTGCAATTCGTAAAAACCTGTTAGAATACGACCAGGTTATGAACGAGCAGAGAGAAATTATTTATGAAGAAAGACGTCGCGTGCTTGATGGCGAGAGTATGAGAGATGTAGTCTACAATATGGTTTCAGACTTTGTAGGCGCTACCGTTGACAGATGCGCTTCACCAGAGGCAAAAGCAGAAGAATGGGATTTGGAAAGCTTGAATAAAGAGTTGTCTACTTCTCTTGAAATGCAGCCAATTAGCCTAAACGAAGTCGAGAAGATGTCACAGCATGCAATGAAGGAAATGTTGCAGGAACGTGCAAAAGACGGATATGCAATAAAAGAAGCAGAATTTGACGAAGAACAAATTCGTGAAATTGAGCGTGTTATTCTTCTAAAAGTGATTGATAGAAAATGGATGGATCACATTGATGATATGGACCAGCTTCGTCAAGGTATTGGGCTTCAGTCCTATGCACAGAAGAACCCGCTTGTGGAATACAAGATGCTTGGATACGACATGTTTGGTGAAATGACAGAGAGCATTTCCGCAGATACAGTACGTATGCTGATGCATGTGCGTCTAGAACAGAAGGTAGAAAGAGAAGAGGTTGCGAAAGTAACCGGAACGAATAAGGATGAAAGCCTTGCTCGTGCACCAAAGAAGCGTGAGGATAAAAAGGTGTATCCAAATGATCCATGTCCATGCGGAAGTGGAAAGAAATACAAACAATGTTGTGGTAGAAAATAAGTAAAAGAGGTGAGAACGTGGTTGAATTAGATCAGTTTAAAAGTGTTTTAAACTCATACGAAGAACCATTGAAGGAATTGAGGGATTCACTTTGACCTGCCGGGCAAAGAAAAACTGGTAGAAGAATTGGAGCAGAAAATCGCAGAACCAAGCTTTTGGGATGATGCGGAGAACTCGCAGCAGGTGATGAAGAATTTAAAAAACCTCAAGGATTTTATAGAGAAAATCGAAGGTTTAACAACAACTTACGAGGACATTTATACATTAATAGAGATGGCCTATGAAGAAAATGATGAAAGCCTAATTGTAGAAATCCAGGAGGAGTTACAAGGGTTTGAAACGACCTTTGAGGAAATGCGTATTCAGACCTTGCTTTCTGGTGAATATGACAAGGACAATGCCATTGTAACCTTGCATGCAGGTGCCGGCGGTACGGAGTCTTGTGACTGGGCAAGTATGTTGTACCGTATGTACAGCCGCTGGGCAGAGCGCAAAGGCTTTTCCGTAGAAGTATTAGATTTCTTGGATGGTGATGTGGCTGGTATTAAAGCCATTACGTTTCAGGTAAATGGAGAAAATGCCTACGGGTATTTAAAGTCTGAAAAAGGCGTACACCGTCTGGTGCGAATTTCGCCGTTTAATGCAGCGGGAAAAAGGCAGACGTCTTTTGCATCATGTGATGTTGTACCTGATATTGAGGACGAGATTGACATTGAAATCAATGATGATGATTTGCGTATTGACACCTACCGTGCAAGCGGTGCGGGTGGACAGCATATTAACAAAACATCTTCGGCCATTCGAATTACCCATCTTCCGACCGGAATTGTGGTACAGTGTCAGAATGAGCGTTCTCAACACAGTAATAAAGATAAAGCAATGCAGATGTTAAAAGCAAAGTTATATTTGCTGAAAGAGCAGGAGCAGGCGGACAAGGTTTCTGATATTCGAGGAGAAATTAAGGAAATTGGATTTGGAAACCAGATTCGTTCGTATGTCATGCAACCATATACGCTGGTAAAGGACCACAGAACCAATGCAGAAAGTGGTAATGTGGGAAGTGTGCTTGACGGCAACATCGATTTGTTTATGAATGCGTATTTAAAGGAACAAAGTAGGGAGGAAACCATATGATAAAGATAGCAGTATTAGGATACGGAACAGTAGGGTCCGGTGTAGCAGAAGTCATTTGGACAAACCAGGAAATTATTAATCAACGCGTAGGCGAAGAACTGGAAATTAAATATATTCTTGATCTGAGAGAATTTCCAGGAACCCCTGCAGAACATTTAATCGTGCACGATTTTGAACAAATCGTGAATGATGAGGAAG
>JAZRPT010000183.1:0-4199 GCA_045649385.1 Faecalimonas sp.
TTGTAAAAGAGAGGTTTTAGAACGAATGGCAAAGAAAAATACATATGATGCGGACAGTATTGCGGTACTGGAAGGTTTAGAGGCGGTACGAAAAAGACCGGGAATGTATATCGGAAGTGTATCCACAAAGGGGTTAAACCACTTGGTTTATGAAATTGTGGACAACGCGGTGGATGAGCATTTGGCAGGCTATTGTGATTCCATTGAGGTTTATTTGGAAAAAGATGGCTCGGCTACGGTTATCGATAATGGACGTGGTGTTCCGGTAGGAATGCATGCAAAAGGAGTTCCGGCTGCACGTTTGGTTTACACAACCTTACATGCGGGTGGTAAATTTGATGACTCTTCCTATAAGACAAGTGGTGGTCTTCACGGCGTAGGTTCGTCCGTAGTTAATGCACTTTCCACATATTTGGATGTAGAGATTTGTAGAGATGGTGCCATTCATCACGATAGATACCAGAGAGGGATTCCGGTTGTGAAATTGGAAAATGGTTTACTTCCGATTCTTGGCAAGACTAAGAAAACCGGAACCAAGGTAAATTTCTTGCCAGACCCAACGATTTTTGAAAAAACAAAATTCAAATCAGAAGAAATCAAAAGCCGTCTCCATGAGACAGCATATTTGAATCCTGCACTGACGATTACCTTTGAGGACAGACGTGGTGCAGAGGTAGAACGCGAAGTATTCCATGAAGAAGATGGTATTCTTGGCTTTATTCGTGATCTGAATCAAAAGAATGAGACTATTCATGAACCAATCTATTTTAAGGGACAGGCTGAGGGCATTGAGGTTGAAGCTGTTGTTCAGTATGTGAACGAATTCCATGAAAATGTGCTTGGTTTCTGTAACAATATTTTTAATGCAGAAGGCGGTACACATTTAACTGGTTTTAAGACAACCTTCACAACAGAGATGAATCAGTATGCAAGAGAGCTTGGAATTTTAAAAGAAAAGGATGCCAACTTTACCGGTGCAGATATTCGTAATGGTATGACTGCCATAGTGTCTATTAAGCATCCGGATCCACGTTTTGAGGGGCAGACAAAAACAAAATTGGACAACCCTGATGCATCGAAGGCAACCAGTAAGGTTACCAATGACGAGATTATCCATTTCTTTGACCGTAACTTAGATACGCTGAAAAAAGTCCTTAGTTGCGCGGAAAGAGCAGCAAAGATTCGTAAGACCGAAGAAAAGGCAAAGACAAATCTTTTGTCAAAACAGAAATATTCGTTTGATAGTAACGGAAAACTTGCAAACTGCGAGAGTCGTGATGCAAGCAAATGTGAAATCTTCATCGTGGAAGGGGATTCTGCGGGTGGTTCTGCAAAGACAGCCAGGGACCGTATGTACCAGGCGATTTTGCCAATTCGTGGTAAGATATTGAACGTAGAAAAAGCAAGTATTGATAAGGTGCTTGCCAATGCGGAAATCAAAACCATGATTAATGCCTTTGGTTGTGGATTTTCTGAAGGCTATGGAAATGACTTTGATATTACAAAGCTTCGTTACGATAAGATTATTATTATGGCCGATGCCGACGTGGATGGTGCTCACATTTCCACATTATTGCTTACTTTGTTCTATCGTTTCATGCCGGAACTGATTTTTGAAGGGCATGTTTATATTGCCATGCCTCCACTATATAAAGCCATGCCAAAGAATGGTGACGAGGAATATTTATACGATGATAAGGAATTGGAAAAATACCGTCAACGTGTAAATGGTCCATTTACCCTGCAAAGATACAAAGGTCTTGGTGAAATGGATGCGGACCAGCTTTGGGAAACAACTCTGAATCCGGAAACACGTGTTATGAAGCGTGTGGAGATTGAGGATGCCAGAATGGCTTCTGCGGTAACAGAAATGCTGATGGGAACGGAAGTTCCGCCAAGACGAGCATTTATTTACGAAAATGCGCAAGAAGCAGAATTAGACGTATAGGAGGCGACAGAAGATGAAAGGACAAATGACATTGCCAACAGAGCAGATTATTAGAACCGAATACTCTGATGTGATGAAGAAATCTTACATCGATTATGCCATGAGTGTTATTATTGCCAGAGCGCTTCCTGATGTGCGCGATGGTTTAAAGCCTGTTCAGAGAAGAACCCTTTATGATATGCATGAATTGGGGATTAAATTTGACAAGCCATATCGAAAATGTGCCCGTATTGTCGGTGACACGATGGGTAAATATCACCCACACGGTGACAGCTCTATTTACGAATCATTAGTTGTAATGGCTCAGGATTTCAAAAAAGGCATGATTCTCGTGGACGGACATGGTAACTTTGGTTCCATCGAAGGAGATGGGGCGGCTGCTATGCGTTACACAGAGGCGCGACTTGCAAAGATTACACAGGAAGTATTCTTACAGGATTTGGATAAAAATGTAGTAGACTTCATGCCAAACTTTGATGAGACAGAGAAAGAGCCGCAGGTTCTTCCTGTTCGTATTCCGAACCTTTTGGTTAACGGTGCAGAAGGTATTGCCGTAGGTATGGCGACTAGCATTCCAACCCACAACCTAGGTGAAGTGGTGGATGCAGTGAAGGCTTACATGCAAAATAATGAGATTACCACAAAAGAACTGATGCAGTATGTGAAGGGACCGGATTTCCCAACAGGTGGTATTGTGGTAAATAAAGATGAACTTCTCGATATCTACGAAACCGGTATGGGTAAAATCAAGGTTCGTGGTAAGGTGGAAGTGGAAGATATGAAGGGCGGTAAGAAGCGCCTTGTAATCACAGAGATTCCATACACCATGATTGGTGCCGGTATCGGCAAATTCTTGAATGATGTTGCTGCACTTGTGGATGCGAAGAAGACGGGAGATATCGTAGATATTTCCAACCAGTCTTCGAAAGAAGGGATTCGCATTGTTCTGGAATTAAAGAAGGATGCAGATGTAGAGAACTTGAAAAACATGCTCTACAAGAAAACCCGTCTGGAAGATACCTTCGGTGTAAATATGCTTGCGGTTGCTGACGGAAAACCAGAAACATTAGGCTTAAAAGCAATTATTGAGCATCACGTAGATTTTCAATTCGAGCTTGCAACCAGAAAATACAAAACCTTACTTGCAAAGGAATTGGATAAGAAGGAAATCCAGGAAGGTTTGATTAAAGCCTGCGACGTAATTGATTTGATTATTGAAATTCTTCGCGGAAGTAAGAATGTGAAGGATGCGAAAGAGTGTCTTATTAACGGTACAACTGACAATATCAAATTTAAGTCAAACATTTCAAAGAAAATGGCATCTATGCTTCGTTTTACAGAGAGACAAGCAACCGCTATTTTGGAAATGCGTTTGTACAAATTGATTGGCTTGGAAATCGAAGCCCTTCAATTAGAGCATGAAACTACACTGAAGAACATTGCAAAATACGAAGACATTTTAAATAACTATGACTCTATGGCAAATGTAATTATCGAAGATTTAGAGTCGGTGAAGAAGTCTTATGAAAGACCTCGCCGTACTGCAATTGAAAATGCAGAAGAAGCAGTCTTCGAAGAAAAGAAGATTGAGGAGCAGGAAGTTGTTCTTCTGATGGACCGTTTTGGTTATACAAGAACGGTGGATGTGCCGACCTATGAAAGAAATAAAGAGGCAGCAGATTTAGAAAGCAAGTATGTGGTTTCCTGTCTAAATACCGGAAGACTTTGTATGTTTACCAATACCGGTAAGATGCATCAGGTGAAGGTATTAGATATTCCGTTTGGTAAATTCCGTGACAAAGGAACGCCAATCGATAATATGAGTAACTTTAACAGCGCAGAGGAAGAGATTGTATTTATCTGCGATGAAAATCAGTTCCGTATTGCAAAACTTCTTTTCGCCACAAAGAATGGTGTTGTAAAGAAGGTTGACGGAAGCGAATTCTTAGTAGCGAAACGTACCATAGCAGCAACCAAGCTGGGTGATGGTGATGAACTTTTAAGCGTACAGATTATCAACGCAAAACAGAGCGTTGTTATTCAGACACAGGGCGGATATTTCTTGCGTTTCCACGGCAGTGAGATTTCCGAAATGAAGAAAACTGCAGCTGGTGTGAAGGGTATCAAGCTTCAGAAGAAGGATGTAGTTGAAAATGTATATCTTTTTGAAGAAGGCAAGGAATCAAAGGTGATTTATAAAGATAAAGAACTCACCTTGAATCGATTGAAACAGTCCAGCAGAGGCGGAAGC
>JAZRPT010000184.1:0-2633 GCA_045649385.1 Faecalimonas sp.
TGGTCAAAATCACTTGCTAGCAATTTTACCTTACTTTACTGTTTTTAGGTTCGACATTAATTGTCTGTTCTTGAATTTTTCTCTTAGAAATTTTCAGGAATTCGTTATTGTCATCTATTGTTTAATTATCAATGTTCTCTTTGCTCTCTTGCGACAGCCTAGTTAGAATATCACACCAACCAAGCCCTTGTCAACAACTTTTTTAAACTTTTTTTATTTTCCAAAATTGCTTGACCCTATTTTCGAGCGCTCACTTAGAATATCACCCGTTTCGACAAATGTCAACATTATTTTTCACAAAATAAAGGACGAAAAATTTCGTCCTTCGTTTACATTTTTGTACATATTTTACAAACATCAAATTAACTGTATCGCGTCCCCTATATTTTTCACGCCTATAATTTTAATTCCATCAATCCCCTTTACCATATCTTTAGATACTTCAGGTATAATACAGGTTTCAAATCCTAATTTTTTAGCCTCGGTCACCCGTTGTTCTGGCATGCTAACTGCACGCACTTCTCCACTAAGACCAACTTCACCAAATACGATAGTTTTTTCATCAATCGGGTGATTTTTATAACTGGACACAATCGCCATCACAATGCCAAGGTCAATTGCCGGCTCATTCATTTTCACACCGCCAGCAATATTAACATATGCATCATGGTTTGAAAGGTGCAATCCAAGTCGTTTTTCTAAGACTGCCATAAGAAGATTTACGCGGTTATGGTCTGTGCCAGCAGCCGTTCTTCTCGGCATTCCAAAATTGCTATTGCACACCAAGGCCTGTATCTCTATTAAAATCGGGCGTGTTCCTTCTATTGAACAGGCAACGACTGAACCAGATGCATGTTCCGGCTTCCCATTCAGCATAAACTCCGACGGATTCTCCACTTCTACCAGGCCGTTTTGGCGCATTTCGAATACACCGATTTCATTTGTGGAACCAAAACGATTCTTCACTCCTCGTAAAATACGATAGGAAGCATGCCTATCACCTTCAAAATATAGCACTGTATCTACCATATGTTCCAATACTCTTGGACCTGCAACAGTCCCCTCCTTTGTTACATGTCCTACTATGAATATAGAAATACCAAGTCCCTTTGCCAACTGCATAAATACATTGGTGGATTCACGCACCTGCGATACGCTACCCGGCGCAGAAGCCACTTCTTCACTATACATGGTTTGAATAGAATCAATCACAACTATGTCCGGTCTTCTGTTTTCTATAATATTACGAATTATTTCCAGATTGGTTTCACACAGCAAGTACAAATCTTCCTTGAATTTCCCCATGCGGTTAGCACGCAATTTAATTTGCTTCAAGGATTCTTCTCCTGAAATATATAGCACCTGCTTTTTGCTTTCGCATAATTTCTGACATACTTGTAGTAATAAGGTAGACTTTCCTATCCCCGGATCCCCACCAACTAACACAAGAGAACCCGGAACGATTCCGCCACCCAACACCCTGTCTAATTCTTGAATGTGAGTGCGAATCCTTTCCTCGAAGTCTGTCTCTATATTTTTCAGTTCAATAACTTCTGCTTCTTTGGCCTTTTTAGCAACACTATTTTTCGTAACGGAAACATTTTCTTCCACGAACGTATTCCATTCCTTACACATCGGACATTGCCCTAGCCATTTATTTTCTTCATGCCCACAATTCTGGCAAAAAAATATACTTTTCTTTCCTTTTGCCATCTGTTTCTCCTACTTTCTCGTATTTTCTATATAAGAAAATGCATATCCTAATTGAATTTCACTTCCTTATTACTCATATGAACAATGACTTCATCTCCTGCCTTCACATCTCCGTCTAAGATTGCTTCTGCAAGTTTGTCCTCTAACTCATTTTGAAGCGCACGGCGAAGTGGTCTTGCACCGTATTTTTTATCAGTGCCCTTCTCTACAATATATTTTTTTACAGAGTCGCGAATCGTCAGTTGCATTCCAAGCTGATTCTTTACACGTCCTATTAATTCATTGCACATAAGTCCCACAATCTTTTTCATGTGTTCTTCATTCAATGCATGGAATACAATTGTTTCATCGATACGATTCAGAAATTCTGGTCGGAATAAACGTTTCACTTCTTCCATTACATTAGCTTTCATCTTTTTATAATCTTCCGCCGCATCTTCTTTAGCACCAAATCCTAATTTTTTGGGTTCTACAATAGCTTTAGCCCCTGCATTTGATGTCATAATTATAACGGTATTTCTAAAATCTACTTTTCTACCTTGCGAATCCGTAATGTGACCGTCATCAAGCACCTGAAGAAGAATATTGAATACATCCGGATGTGCTTTTTCAATTTCATCAAACAACACCACTGCATATGGGTTTCTACGCACTTTCTCACTGAGTTGACCGCCTTCGTCATGTCCCACATATCCCGGTGGCGAACCAATCATTTTGGAAACGCTGTGTTTTTCCATATATTCGGACATATCCACACGAATCATCGCATCTTCTTTTCCAAACAATGCCTCTGCCAAGGTCTTTGCAAGCTCCGTTTTTCCTACACCGGTAGGACCAAGGAATAGGAATGACCCAACCGGACGATTTGGACTTTTGATTCCTACACGTCCACGTTTGATTGCCTTTGCCACCGCTGTTAC